>DASQWI010000001.1 GCA_035640355.1 Actinomycetota bacterium | reverse complement strand
CCCGACGCGCTTCGGCGACGTACCGGCGTCCGCGCGCCGTGAGACGAACCATCTTCGAGCGGGCGTCCTCCGGGTCGGTGACGCGGCGCACGTACCCTCGGTTCTCGAGGTCGTCGACGACCAGCATCATTCCCTGCTTCGTCATCCTCGCCCGCCGCGCGAGGTCCACGAGCCGCGTTCCCGAACGCCGGTCAATGTGCATGAACACCGCACCGTGACCCGGGCGCGCGTCTGGGAACCCACGCTCCTCGAGACTGGCGACGACCTGTGCACCGACGGCGCGCGACGCCTCGAGCAGCAAGCGCGGGAGATCCGGTTCACCCACGGGGTCATGCTCGCACCAACGACTCTGTGTCGTCGATCAGGTTGACCGTGGTTCGGGAAGGTAGCCTCGGCGACGTGACGATCGACGTCCACGTGGCCGAACCGCACGAGTACGCCGAGGCCGGGCGGGCTACCGCGCTCGCATATCGCGAGTTCGTCGAGCCCGGCGAGAGCGACTGGGAGGAGTACCTCGGCAATATCGCCGACGTCGCCGGTCGAGCCGATCGCTCGGTCATCCTCGTCGCGTCGGTTGACGGGCGCGTGGTCGGAAGCGCGACGCTCGAGCTCCGCGAACGTGTCGACGACGACGATCCGCCGCTCGCACCAGACGAGGCACACGTCCGCATGCTCGGCGTGCATCCGGACTCCAGAGGTCGAGGCGTCGCCCGCGCGCTCATGGACGCCTGCTTCGCGCAGGCACGCGCGGCCTCCCGGACGCGCCTCACGCTCAACACGACGGAACTGATGAGAGAGGCGAAGGCGATGTACGAGGGAATGGGGTTCCGCCGGCTGCCGGACCGGGTCTTCCCCAACGGGTTCGTCTTGCTGACCTACGAGATCGCCGTGCCGCCGGCAGCCGGCGACGGCGCGCTCGCGTCGACCGACCGACGCTAACCGCTGCCGGTCCGAACCACCTCGCCGGTCGAGAGGATCACGCCGTCCTCACATTCGGCCTGGACGAGCCCCCCGCGGAACTGCTGCTCGTACAGGCGCGCGTACAGGCCTCCGCGTTCGAGCAGCTCGTCGTGTGTGCCCCGCTCGACGATCTTGCCCCGGTCGACGACGAAGATGACGTCGGCCGACAGGATCGTCGACAGTCGATGGGCGATGGCGATCGTGGTCCTGCCCGTCATCAGCGGTTCGAGCGCGGCCTGCACCAGCCGTTCGGACGTCGTGTCGAGCGAAGACGTCGCCTCGTCCAGGATGAGGATCCGTGGATCCTTGAGGACCACCCGCGCGATGGCCAGGCGCTGTTTCTCGCCGCCCGAGAGCTTGTACCCGCGCTCGCCGACGATGGTGTCGTACCCCTCGGGGAGCTCAGCGATCCGCTCGTGGATGTTCGCGGCGCGAGCGGCCGCTTCGAGCTCCTCGAGCGATGCCGTCGGTTTGCCGTAGAGGAGGTTGCGGCGGATGGTCGTGTGGAACAGGTATGTCTCCTGCGTGACCACACCGATCGTGTCACCGAGCGACTCCAGCGCGATCTTCCGCACGTCGAGCCCGTCGATCTCGACGTCTCCGCGCTGCACGTCGTACAGGCGCGGAACGAGGTAGGTGATCGTCGTCTTTCCCGCACCGGACGGTCCCACGAGCGCGGCGAGCTGACCAGGTTCGATCTCCAACGAGATCCCCTCAAGCGTCCATTCCCTTGGGACGCCGTTGACCGCCGCGAGATCGGTCGGCGAGACGGGTGTGGGCCGTTCCTCCGGCGGCGTGTCGTATCTGAACCACACGTTGCGGAACGCGACTGAGCCCCGCACCTCGGAGGGGGGGATCCGAACCGCATCGGGAGCGTCCGCGATCTCCTGCTTGAGGTCGAGGTACTCGAAGATGCGATCGAACAGCGCCAGCGACGAATGGATCTCGGTCGAGACCTGGAGCATCGAGCCGATCGGGAAGAACAGACGCGACTGAAGCGTGGTGAACGCGACGATGTCTCCCGCAGTCAGCGAGTCGCTCCCGTTGCTGAGCACCCACCCCGCCACCAGGTAGACGAGCGCCGGCGTGATCGAGAAGAACGTTCCCACCACGGCAAAGAACGAGCGGCCGATCATCGTCTGACGGATCTGCAGCCCGGTCAGCCGTGTGTTCTCGCCGCGGAACCGATCGATCTCGTGCCGCTGCCGTCCGAACGACTTGGACAGGAGGATGCCGGAGACCGAGAGCGTCTCTTCCGTCACCGCGGTCAGGTCGGCGAGGGTCTTCTGCGTGTTCGTCGCGACCTCGCGCCGCGCGCGACCGACCTTCACGGTGAGCCACAGGAAGAACGGCATGAGCGCGAGCGACAGCACCGTCAGCTGCCACGAGAGCAGCGTCATCGCGATCAGCGTGCTCGCGATGACGACGATGTTGGCCAGGATGTTCGATGTGGTGTCGGTGACGACGGTCTGGACCCCGCCGACGTCGTTCGCCAGACGTGACTGGATCTCACCCGTTCGTGTCGTGGTGAAGAAGCGGAGTGGCATGTATTGAAGGTGCTCATAGAGCCGGTTGCGCAGGTCCTGCATCACGCTGAGACCGACGTTGTTCGCGAGATAGGTCTGCCCGATGCCGATGACCCCGGTAACGATGGGAATCGCCACCATGAGGCCGACGTACTGGTACAGCAAGGAGAGATCGGGACATTGTCCGCCAGCGCACGAGCCCGGAGGGTTCCCGAACAACGCGTTATCGAACACGGCCTTGATCAGCAGCGGGTTCACGACGCCGAGACCGGACGTCACCAGGATCGCGAGACCGACGAGCGTAACCCTCCGCCGGTACGGTGCGAACGTCGAGATGACCCGACGGATCGTGTGCCTGCCGATCGGTCGTGCGTCGGTCTCGGCGGGGATCCGGAAGAAGCGGCCGTGCCCTCTCATGTCCTTCCAGGATAAGGGCGCTCGGCGATGCGCTATTCCCCGACTAGGCTTCGATCATGGACGTCGCCGATCAGCTGACGATCCTGGGCCGTTCGGCGCTCGCCGCGGCGCTCGGCATCGTCATCGGGCTGGAACGCGAGACGCGAGGAAAGGCGGCGGGCGAGCGGACGTTCGCGTTGCTGTCACTCGGCTCTGCTGCGTTCGTATCGATCGGCGGCTTCCTGTTCCCCGCGTCGGCCGATCGCATCGTGCAGGGCATCGCCGCGGGCGTCGGGTTCCTCGGCGGCGGCGTGATCTTCCGGCGCGAAGCGGGCGTTCAGGGACTGACGACGGCCGCGAGCGCGTGGGCGGTGGCCGCCATCGGCGTCGTGGCCGGCCTCGGCGCGTACGTCGCGGCAGTGCTCGTGACGGCCCTCGTGCTGATCATTCTCGAGCTCGATCAGATCCCGCTCCTGCGGAGGATGAGCGAACGGGCCGAGGCCGCCGCTTCGGCGAGCCCTCGGGACCGCGACCAACACGAGCATCACCGCCCGCGCGGGCCGCACGACCGCGGGCCCTGATCGGCGATCTCGACCGCACGAGCGAACACCGCGTCGAGCATCGGCCGAGTGAGTCTTCCGGTGAACGTGTTCTGCTGGCTCGGGTGGAAGCTGCCGATCATCGTGTACGGACCGATCTCTTCCTCGCGACCGTGCGCGAACTTCGGCCGTGGCCGCCGAACGTGACCCAGTGACCCGAGCGCCCGGAGCGCCCCGTCCCAGGCGAACGCGCCGAGCGCAACGATGACGCGCGCGCGTTCGAGCGCGCCGATCTCGCGTTCGAGATACGGCAGACAGTTGTCCCGCTCCACCGGCGTGGGCTTGTTGTCGGGCGGCGCGCAGCGGTTCACGGCGGCGATGTACGTGTCGATGAGACGAAGCCCGTCGTCGCGCCGGCGCGACACGCTGCCGTTGGAGAGCCCGGCGCCGAAGAGCGCTGGAAAGAAGAAATCAGCCGACGCGTCACCGGTGAAGATGCGCCCCGTTCGGTTTCCGCCGTGGGCGGCCGGAGCCAGCCCGACGATGAGGATGCGGGCCTCCGGGTCGCCGGAACCGGGGACCGGGCGCCCCCAGTACTCGTCGTCGGCGAACCGGGCGACCTTCTGGCTCGCGACGCGCTCTCGCCACGCGACGAGACGTGGACACCTGCGGCACTCGACGACGTCGGCCGCAACGAGGGCGAGCTGTTTTCGGGTCACGCGCGCACCGAGTCCCGATGCTACGGCTGCTTCGCGAGGTAGAGGTTGCCATCGGCCGTCACGGTGGTAAACAAGACCCCTTCCCATGCCCGTATCGAAGCCTGCCGTTCGGATCGCGACGCGCATCACGCTCGTCGCGGTGGTCTCCGCCGCGCTGTTGGCCGGGCTCCTGCCGATGCGGGGAGGCGCGGCGCCTCCCACCGTCGTGCGTACCGTCCCCGTTGCGATCGCCGCACTGCAAACGGACTCGTCCGCCTTCCGCATAGCGGATGGAATGCTGGGCGCGCGAACGGCGACACGAACTGGGCCGACGGTCGTCTGCGCGCCGATGCGCGCGACCGGACTCGGCGTTACGTGGGATCAGTACGCCGGCGGCGACGTCGACACGCTGATCCGGACGCCGACAGCCGTCGGCGGTTGGTCGCCGCGCGTTCGTCTCGAGTCCGGAGACGAACCCGATCCCGGATCCCCCGACGCGGCGACGGGCACCCGGGGCACGTCGTTCCTGTGGACCGGTGGATCGCGCTGCGTGCGTCTGCGGCTGGAGCTCGATGCGGGCGTTCGGCTGTCAGATCTGTCGGTGGTCTTCGTCGACTCGTCGGGCGACGCGCCGTCTCCCACGGGTTCGCTCAGCGTGGCGTCGGCGCTCGCGCGCGCGCCGAGGATCGTCACACGCGACGAGTGGGGCGCCGATCCCGGCCTGATGAACTGCACGCCGCTCGTCGCGGACGAGGTCCGCATGGGCTTCGTCCACCACACGGCCGGAACGAACGACTACACGCGAGACGAAGCGGACGACGTGATCCGCGGCGTCTACGCGTACCACACGACCGGCCGTGGATGGTGCGACATCGGTTACAACTTCCTGGTCGACCGGTTCGGGACGATCTATGAGGGTCGGTCCGGCGGGATCGAGCTTCCCGTGATCGGCGCGGCGCAGGCGGGGTTCAACACCGGCGCGGTCTCCGTGTCCGTGATGGGGAACTTCCAGACGGCGCAGGTGCCCGACGCGGTCAAGCGGTCGTTGGTGCGACTGTTGGCGTGGCGGCTCGACGTCGCCCACGTCAACCCGATCTCGAAGGCGACGATGACCTCCGCGGGCGGCAACACCACTCGGTACGACGCGGGCACCGTCGTCCGGCTGCAGGCGATCTCCGGACACCGTGACACCGGCCTGACCGAGTGCCCCGGCGCGAACCTGTATCCACTGTTGCCGTCGATCCGTGACCGCGTAGCGCGCCGCGGCCTGCCCAAGATCTGGAATCCGCGCCTGAACCGCGAGCAAGTGACGGTGGGCGAACCGGTCAACATCAGGATCCAGGCCCGTGGCTCGACGAAGCTCAACTGGTCGGTGACCGTCCTCGACCCGGCCGGAGCGCTCTTCGCGGATCTCGGAGGACAGACCACCGACGCGCTCGAGGTGATCTGGCCGCCCGGCGGTCCGCCGGCTCACCCCGCGGTGCCGGGCCTGTATTCCGTCGTGCTGAACGCGACGGACGCGAGGGGAAGGGTTGCTCGCAACGCCACTCTCTCGTTCGAGGTCGTGTCGGCTCCTTCGCCGTCTCCCTCGCCGTCGGTGTCGCCGCTCCCGTCTGCGTCGCCGTCCTGAGAATCGTCACCGTTCGCGTAGCACGTCGAGCGCCATGGCGGGATCGTTCGACGCGACCGCGTCGACCCCGAGGTCGAGGAACGTGCGCACGTCACGCGGGTCGTCGACCGTCCACGTCCCGAGCCGAAGCCCCGCCTCGTGAACGGCGCGAACGTACTCCTCGCCCTCGCCGGCCAGGGCCGACGCGTTGGGCAACACCATGTCGTGGCCCGCGTCGACGGCGTGCGTGAGGGCGTCGCGCGGCGCGACCGCCTTCCACACGAGGAACCCCGTCGGGACGTCGGGTGCCATCTGCCTCGACGACACGACGGACGACGGGTTGAACGAGACGATCAACACCGGGCCGTCGAACCCGGCCCGTTCGAGCTCGGCGTGTGTCTCGCGCACGATCGACTCCTGGTCGGGCTCGAACGCCGGCTCCCCGGGCAGGTTCTTGATCTCGAGCACGGCGCCGGCACGCCCGCTGAGGGTCCCGAGCGCCGCGGCGAGCGTGGGGACTGGCTCGGGCGAATCGGACGTGCCGGCATTCAGCACTCGCAACTCGGCCGCGGTGAGCTCGTGCACGGCGCCCGAGCCGTTCGTCGTTCGATCGACCGTCGGATCGTGCATCACGACGGCACGCCCGTCGATCGAGAGCCGGACGTCGAGCTCCACGAGGCGCGCACCGATCGAGATCGCTTCCTCGAACGCCGCCAGCGTGTTCTCCGGCCTCGTCGACGACGCGCCGCGATGGGCGACGATTACCGGGAACGCGTCGGCCGGGAAGCCGTGGTCGCGCACGAGTGTCAGACGAGACTTGCCGGACAGAGGTAATTGACCGGGCACTGCTCGCACAGCGGGCGTCGAGCGATGCACAACGCCCTGCCGTGGTCGATCAGCACGTAGGTGAAGTCGAACCACCGTTCCCTCGGGATCAGATGCATCAGGTCCTGCTCGATCTTGTCGGGATCCGACTGGGTGGTGAATCCGAGCCGGTTGCTCACGCGTTTCACGTGCGTGTCGACGGCGATCCCCTCGACCTTGCCGTACGCGTTGCCGAGGACGATGTTCGCCGTCTTCCGGGCCACACCGCGCAGGGTGAGGAGATCCTCCATCGTGTCGGGAACCTTGCCGTCGTAGACCTCGACGATGCGCCTGCACGCCTCGCGGATCGCCGTCGCCTTCTGGTTGAAGAACCCGGTGGACTTGATGTCCGCCTTCAGCTCGTCCTCCGGCACGCTGAGGTAGTCCTCCGCCGTTCGGTACTTCTCGAACAGCGTCTCCGTCACCTTGTTCACGTTCACGTCGGTCGACTGCGCCGACAAGATCGTCGCCACGAGCATCTCGAGGGCGTTCGAGAACTTCAAGGCAACCTTCGCGTCGGGGTAGGTCTCGGACAGAATGCGCACGATCTCTGGCGCGCGCGCTTCGATCGGGTCGTCCCGCGTGAGCTTCTGGGCGCTCACTGCTCGGTTCACTCGCTCATTCGGCAAATCGGAGGGGGAGCTCGAACGCGTCGCCCTCGGCGAAAATGTCCCATTCCCCCTCGCGGAAGAGGTGGATCTTCTGCCGACCGACCACTTGCCAGGACGTGCCGTCGCCGATCATCGCGGTGTCCTCGTCCATGCCCACGAACATCTCACCGGGAGGAAGCGAGTCGACGATGAACGCGCCGGCGCCCGGAACCCACATGTCGACGATGTCCCAGTGCGGCGCGAACAGCACGTCGCGCACGAAGCCAAGGCCCGGCGCCCACACCGAATCGAGTTCGGTCGTGTCCGAGTCGTACGTCCGTTCCGTGAGGAACGCGACACCGGCGCTGCATCCGGCGAACGGCAATCCGCGGCGCATGGCGTCGACGAGCGCGCGCCAGAACCGGGTCTCGCGGAGGATCGCGGCAAGCCGGGCGGGGTTCCCACCCGAGAAGAACACCAGCGATGCGTCGTCCAACCGCTCCACGAACTCGATCCGGTGCGCGTCGTCACGCGTCTTCAACGGCACGACCTCAGCGTCGATCCCGAGCGAATCGAAGTCTCCAAACCCCGGGCTCCCCAGGCGTCGAACGACGCGTCGCCCTCGTGCGCCGCCGCGGTGGGTAGCACGAGCGCCGGGCCACCCTGCTTCGCGGAGCGCTCCATCAGCCATCGCTCGACCGGCTCTGACCACGGCTGGAACTCTCCCGAACCGAGCAGCGCGAGGGCTCGTCCGGTCATGCTGCGCCGTCTTTCAGCTGGGCCGGACGGAGCTCCGCGTCGACGCGCGCGCCCAACTCGGAAGCGACGTCCAGCAACGCGTCCAGATCCTCCGCTTCTGTCCGGAAGTTGACGATGCAGACGCGAAGGACGAAGCGCCCGCTCAGCACGGCGTTCGAGCAGAACACTCGCCCGTCGAGCTGGATATCGGTGAGCAGTCGCTCGTTCAGCTGGTTCAGGTACTCCTCTCGGCCGGGACCGCGGCCGAGCGACGGCGGCACGTAGCGGAAACACGCGATCGACAGCGTGACCGGCGCCGTGACCTCGAACTCCGGACGCTCGGTGGCCCGCGCCGCCAGGTATCGGGCCAGGGCGGCGTCGTGCGAGATGCGCGCCGCGTACGCGCGCCAGCCGTGCGCGAGCAGCGACACCCACACCTTGAGCGCCCAGAAGCCCCGAGAGAACTGAGGGCCGTGCTCCATCAGGTCCAGGCCCCAGCCCGTGCGGTCCTTGTCGGCCCGGGTGTAGGTGGGATGGACGACGAAGCTGTCGCCGAGGTGACGAACCTCGCGAACGAGCACGCACCCGCCGGAGTGGGGCGTGTAGAGCCACTTGTGCGGATCGAACGCGATCGAGTCGGCACGCTCGATGCCGGCGAGTTGCGGGCGAAGATCGTCGGCGAGCACCGCCGGCCCGCCGTAGGCGGCGTCGACGTGGAACCAGAGGCGCTCGTCGGTGCACACGTCGGCGATCTCGCCCAAGGGATCGATCGATCCGGTCGCCACCGTTCCTCCGCTCCCGACGACGGCGATGGGGCGGACTCCGTTATCCCGGTCGGTCTTGATCACGTCGCGAAGCGCGTCCACCCGCATGCGGTAGGAATCGTCGACCGCGACGTGCCGCACCGCCGCCGTGCCCAGCCCGAGCATGTCCGCGGCCCGGTCGTTCACGACGTGCGCCTCGGCCGACTCGTAGATCGCGAGCGGGGGCCCCTCACGCAGGCCATCGCGCCTGACGTCCCAGCCGGCCGTCCGGTCACGCGCCGCCTTCAGCGCTACGAAATTCGCCATCGCTCCGCCCGAAACGATCAGCCCGGCTGCGGTGTCCGGCAGGCCGAACCGATCGGCGAACCAACGCGTGAGGTTGAGCTCGATCTCGGTGGCGGCCGGCGACAGACGCCACCCGCCGACGTTCGCGTTCAGACCCGCCGCGAGCAGGTCGGCGACGGCTCCCGGCACCGTCCCCGCTCCACTGATGTACGCGTAGAACCGAGGGTGGCCGGGGTACATCGAATGCTCCAACACGACGTCGCGGAGGTACGCGAGCAGGTCGTCCTGGGGCATCGGTTCCACCGGCACGTCGATGGCTACCGCGCCGTGCACCTCTGCCTCGGTCACGCGGCGCGACACCGGCAGCGACGGGAGTGAACGCAAGAGCTCTTCCCAGATGTCTGCCGCGCCGTCGGCGAAGGCTCGCGCCTTTGCGGCGTCCCAATCGAGATCGCGGAACGGCTCGGGCGCCTTCGTCACCGCTTCTCCTCGCCGAGCCGGAAGGACTCCGTCGACATCTCGCGCCACCACACGTCCTCGCCCACGGCCTCGAAGATCGCGCCGACCTGGCTTTCGTGCTCCAGGATGGCCTTGACCTTCAGCTCGTTGATCTCGGCGGGCAGTCGGTAGTCGATCGAGAGCTCATCGCGCGGGGTGACGACGGGCGTGCCGGGACGGAACACGTTGAACGGCTCCCAGATCGGGACGAACTCCTTCGCCCACTCCGGCGTCACGGTCGCATGGTGCACGGACGAGCCCGGTTTGCCTGCCTCGCGGAGCGCTCGTGTTGCCCACCTCGAGACGTCCTTGTGCGCGGCGTGATCCGTCATCCCGTCCGGCCCGAACGTGAGGATCGTGTCCGGCTGAACGTCGGCGACGATCTCCCGGACGCGCGCGTATCCCTCGTCGGGAAGACCGGTGTCCATGTCGATGTCGGGGAGGTCGAGCCACGTATGCTCCTCGACCCCGAGGATGGCGAGGCATCGCTCGAGCTCGGCGGTGCGCACCCCACCCATCGTGGCGGATGGCCACCGCTCCTCGTCCAGTGACCCACCTTCGCCGCGCGTCGCGGTGACGCACACCACGCGCGACCCGTTCCGCACCGCTCGCGCCATCAATCCCGCGGAGAGGTATGCCTCGTCGTCAGGATGGGCCCATACCCCGAGGATCGTTCCCAGATCGTCCATGCGGTGCGCCGAATCCTAGTCATGGACGTCATGGACGCGCCGGCGCGAGGTCCGCCGGGTCGACCCGGAAACGCTCAGCCCCGATTGGAGCGCACGCGCTTTCCCCGGTGGTTTGGGAAGACGACCTCGGCATGCTGCCAACACCGGTCGGTCGTGTTGTACACGGACAGACGCGTTCGACAGCCGGGGTACGAGCAGGTTCGGTTGCGGTCCTGGGAGCTGGAGGGAGCGGCATACTGTCGCGGTGGCGTTTCCCGGCTCACGCCGCCTATTCGGCGTGGGGACGTCACGAGTTCGTTACGCCGTGATCGAGGGATCGCCGCGCTCGGCGAACAACGCGCGAACGCGCTCGGCGACCCCGGGCGGGACGTCGTAGCAGCCGCACTTGTCGCGCAGCATCTCCTTGAGGCGACTCATGAACTGTGAGTGCCCGTAACAATCCGAGCATCCGCCGATGTGGCGCTCGACGTCGACACGCTCGAGACCGGCGAGCTCCCCGTCCAGATAGAGCTCGATCTGCCTCAGCGCCTGCTCACACTCAATCTCTGACAAGTCCACGCTCCCGTACCGTCTCCCACAACGCCTTCTGCAGCGCTTTCCTTCCCCGATGCAGCCGCGACATCACGGTCCCGATCGGGATGTCCAGGATCTCCGCGATCTCCTTGTAGCTGAACCCTTCGACGTCCGCGAGCAGGACGGCCATCCGGAAGTTCTCCGGGAGCGCCTCGAGCGCCCGCTGGACGTCCTCATCGGGGAGCCGCTCAAGCACCTCGCTCTCGGCGGACGCCTCGACACCCGACCCTCCGAGCCGATCGAACAGGTACCAGTCCTCGATCTCGTCATCGCCAACGGTCACCGGCTCGCGCTGGCGCTTGCGGTACGTGTTGATGAACGTATTCATCAAGATCCTGTACATCCACGCACGGAGGTTCGTCCCCTCCTCGAACCCCGCGAAGCCTCGATAGGCACGGAGGAATGTTTCCTGTACGAGGTCCTCGGCGTCCTGAGGGTTGCGGGTGAGGCGCAGCGCCGCGCCGTAGAGGTTCGGAAGCAGAGGGAGGGCGTCGCGCTCGAAGCGCGCGCGAACGGCCGGGTCCTCGGGGGACGCCTGGCCGCGAGCCACGCGACTCCCTGTATCCGGAGGCGACGACATCCCCAACAGTATCCCGCATGCCGTCACTCCCACCCCGCCGTGGACGTCCGTTCGGACGCTGTCGCTATGGGAGAGGCGATGGGAAGATGGGGCCTCATGGCGAACGACAACAACGAGCGACGCGGTCGCTGGCAGGGGTTCGACCTCGGCGGCGGTTCATCGGGCGAGCCGCGCCGCATGCGCACGTCACCCTGGGTGCTCGTCATCGGGTTCCTCCTGCTGCTGTTCCTGTTCAATTACCTCGCGACACCCAGGCCGAACGCGCTCGACTACTCGGACTTCCTCGAGAACGTCGAGGCCGGCCGTATCGAGGGCACGCTCGAGATCTCGCAGACGTCGGTGAGCGGCCGGATCGAGGGTCCGGACGAGGGTGACCCGTTCACGACGACGATCCCGCCGATCCTCCAGGGGACCTCGGAGCTCACCGACCTTCTCGACGAGAACGGCGTCGCCTATACCGGCGTCACGCCGAACCCGCTAGGCAGCTTGCTCATCGGATGGGTCGCACCGCTGCTGCTGTTCGGGTTGCTGTGGTTCTTCCTGATTCGCCGGATGAGCGGGGCGCAGGCGGGAGCGGCGCTCAACCTGGGGCGGAACCGCGTGCGGATCTACGACCGCAAGGAGATGAAGACGACGTTCGCGGACGTCGCCGGCGTCGACGAGGCGAAGGAAGAGCTGAAGGAGATCGTCGAGTTCTTGCGCAACCCGAAGAAGTACCAGCGGCTCGGTGGCCGGATCCCGAAAGGTGTGTTGCTGCTCGGCCCGCCGGGGTGCGGCAAGACGCTGCTCGCGCGCGCCGTGGCGGGCGAAGCGAACGTGCCGTTCTTCTTCATGTCGGGCTCCGAGTTCGTGGAGATGTTCGTCGGCCTCGGCGCCGCTCGTGTCCGCGAGCTGTTCCAGCAGGCCAAGGAGAAGGCGCCGGCGCTCGTGTTCCTCGACGAGATCGACACGATCGGCAAGGGGCGCGGCGGGGCGCTCGGCGCCGGCTTCGGAGCGCACGACGAGCGCGAGCAGACGCTGAACCAACTCCTGGTCGAGATGGACGGGTTCGACTCCCAGAAGGGCGTCATCATCATGGCGGCGACGAACCGCCCCGACGTCCTCGACCCCGCGCTCGTGCGGCCGGGACGGTTCGACCGCCAGGTGGTCGTCGACCAGCCCGACCTCAGGGGCCGCGAGGAGATCCTCAAGGTCCACGTCCGCGGTGTCGCGCTCGATCCGAGCGTCGAGCTGCGGATCCTCGCGGCGCGAACGCCGGGGTTCACCGGCGCGGACCTGGCGAACGTCGTGAACGAGGCCGCGTTGCTTGCCGCCCGCAAGGAGAAAGACGCCGTGACGATGATCGAGCTGGAGGAGGCGATCGATCGAACCGTCGCCGGCCTCGAACGGAAGAGCCGCGTGATGTCCGAGAAGGACAAGGAGCGGGTCGCCATCCACGAGATGGGACACGCGCTCGTGGCGCTGACGGCGCCCACTGCTGACCCGGTTCACCGCGTGTCGATCATCCCGCGCGGCGCGGCGGCGCTCGGCATGACCATGCAGCGCCCGCTCGAGGATCGCTACCTACTGACAGAACCGGAACTGAAGGACCGGCTCGCCGTGCTCCTCGGCGGGCGAACGGCCGAGGAGATCCTGTTCGACAACGTCATCTCGACCGGCGCGCAGAACGACCTCGAACGCGCCACGGACATCGCACGCGCGATGGTCGTTGAGTACGGGATGAGCCAGAGGGTCGGCCCGCTGTCGTTCGGCCGCGACGGGTTCCGCGGGTCGGAGGGTCGCCTGCTGTTTCCCGGCGCCGCGCCGGAGCTGTCGGACGATCTCGCCTCGCTCGTCGACGACGAGATCAAGCGCTTGGTCGGCGAGGCGCACGACAGGGCGATCCACGTCCTGAACGAGCACCACGACTTCCTGGAGAAGATGTCGCGGATCCTCATCGTGACCGAGGTGATCGACGGCCCCGACCTGCTGGCCTACTTCGAGGGTTCGAAGCCGATCCCGACGGTCGAGGAGCTTCGGCGCGAGATGACGGGCAACGGGCGCGTCGGGCGTGAGACGGTGACGACCGGACCGGACATCGTGCTGCGGCCACCGGCGAACGACTAGCGCGCCCATCGGGCGGCCTTCGCGCAAGTTGGGTCTCGGTCAATGCGCAACCGGCGGCTCGACGAGCAGGTCGAACCGGTCGCGGAACCGATCGAGGAACCGATAGAAGTTCCGCTTCGATAGCCGGTCGCGTTCCGACGGCGACGTGGACGTCCACACGCGGTGCTCGTGGCGGTCGACAGGTACGTGGACGACGACTGCGCGATACCCCGCGTCCTTCAGCCGGAAGCTGAGCTCGATGTCGGCCGTGCGGTACCACGTGAACTTCTCGTTGAACAATCCGGCGTCGCGGATCACGTCCCGACGGAGCGCCATGAGGTATCCCTCGATGGCGTCGACGTCCGGACCTTCGCTCTCGTGAAAGTCTCGGAGGTCGTTCGTCGAGAGGCCGAATGGCCCCGATACTCCGACGCTCGGGTCCGCGAGCGTCGACTCGAGCGGACCGAGCACGTCGCCGGTGGGTTCGATCGAACCATCGACGACCAGGACGAGGCGCCCGAGCGAGCGGCGAAGCCCCGCGTTCCGACCGGCGGCCCATCCGGTTCCGAGCTCGAGGGGGACCACCTCGACATCGGGGCCGTACGTCGACGGATCGGTTTCGGTCAGGTCGACGACGACGTACTGAACGGTGCGATCGCCGGCGACCGTGCGGAAGGCATCAAGCGCACGAACGACGTCCTCCGGCCAGCCCTCCACCAGCCACTGAACGGTGACGTCAGCAACGGCCGGGTCGTCGAGGACGCTCGGGACATCGCGCGCTCGGCGTCGGATCTTCTCCCCCGGCGCGATCCTCTCGATCGTCGAACCGGCGGATCCGTCAACGACGCGATAGCCGAGCGCGCCGATCCGGTCGCGGAGGTCATCCGCGGCTGCGAAGTCCTTCTGGTCGCGGCGTTGCTGACGTTCGGCCGCGAGGCGGCGCACCTCGTCCGGGACCTCGTTCACCGCTCTGAAGTGCGCTAGACGGGCTCCTTCGACACCGCGCGGAGACGGCCCGCGACGGCCTCGAGGGTCTTGAGCGCGATCGACGGGTGCTCCATCAACAGCCCACGGAACACCCACCCCGTAATCCCAACGAGCCGGAGCGGCGTCATGGCCGTGACGGTCGCCGTGCGCGGTCCCCCGTCGAGGAGTGCGACCTCGCCGAAGAAGTCGCCCGGGCCCAGCTTGGCCTTCGTCTTCCCGCCGATCGACACCCGCGCCTGTCCGTCGAGGATCAGGAACAGGCCGATGCCGCGCTCTCCCTCGCGGGCGATGACGGTCCCCTCGCCGTGGGAGACCTCCTTGGCGGCGCGAGAGATGATCGCCAGCTCGCGCTTGGTGCACCCCGAGAAGATGGGCACCTTCGCGAGCCGCGCGACCGCATCGTCCTGCGCCACTCGATCTCCTTCCTCGTGCGCCAACCAGGCGAGCGAGCACCGTATCCTACGCCAGCCTTTCCGCGGGGGCGCGAGCGGTAGCTGCGGCGAGCGAAGCGAGCGAAGTGCGACCCCCGACCCAGGGGGCTCAGCGGACGTAGGATCGCGGCATGTCGGAGGCGCGTCGGCTGACGGCGATCGTCCTGCTGTTCGCGCTGGGGTTCGGGCTCGTCGCGCTCGCGAGCGCTGCCGAGGCGACGTGGCCGCTGCTCCTCACGCCGATCCCCTACGCGGTCATCCCATGGATCGTGGTTCGCGCCGACGACGTCGAGGTGATGTCGACGGAGGACGGCTAGCACTTCTCCCCGAAAGGAAGAAGGGCCGGCTCGGCCGGCCCTTCGTTCGTTCGTCGCGGGGACGGGATTTGAACCCGTGACCTCTGGGTTATGAGCCCAGCGAGCTACCGGACTGCTCCACCCCGCAGGTCGATGCTACCCACCGTTCATCGGGCCGACAAGTTCACGCCACGTGGACGACGGCGCGCATGCCGTAAGCGTAGTGGCCGGGCAGGTGGCAGCCGAGGATCAGGTCGCCGGGCTGCGTGAACGTGTAGGTCGTGCTGAGCGTCTGGCCCCCCGGCACGGTCATCTCGCCCGACCTCGGTGGGTGATACGCCTCGGTGCCGCGCTCGTGCGCGATCTGGACGGCCCGGTCACCAAGGATGAACTCGTGGTCGATCGGGTCGGCGTTCTGGACGACGAACGTCACGGTCGTACCCGCATCGAAGCTGAACGTGGACGGCTGGAACCTCGAGTAGCGCAGACGAACGTGGATCGTTTCCTCGCCGGGATCGCGGGACGCGGGCGTGCACGCGACGAGGGCCAGCGCGACGAACGTCGCAGCCAGCCCTCGTCGAACGTGCGGGGGGGAGCACAACGAACGGTGCGAGCGTTGTGCGGACCCCCACAAGGAATGAACCATCAGATCGCCGGAGGGCCGATCCGCCTGTGCTCGAGTGCCCCACCGACCGCGAGGAGCGCCAGGATCCCGATCGCGATCCACATCGCAGTCCCGAACATCCCCGAATCGGAGCTGGGTGCCGCCTCCGGCAGACCCGCCGCGCGCGGCGACGGCTGTCCGGCGCCGCTGGCGTCGACCGCGAGGTCGTACGTCAGGTCCCCGGCTCGCGCGTCGACCCGCATGTATGTCAGCCACATGCCGTCGCGCGGCAGCCAGTCCATGCCCTTGTCCGAGCGAAGATCCGCAAGAAGCAGGGGCGACGCGGGCTGGCTCGCCTCGAGAACCAGGCCCGGCGAACCGCCGCCGACCTCGATCAATGAGGCAGCGCTCGGCGAAACCGGCCGCGGCAGCAATGAGGGAACCAGGTCGGTGAGCAGATACACGTCGGCCTCAACCGGCGCTTCAGCCTCGGCGCCGAGCCCGAGGATCCGCAGCGGCACCCGCGGGTTCGTCGTCGGGATGACGACGTGGATCGGCGTTCCGTCGCCCACGCTGAGCCCCAGCTCGGCCGCCCTCGTTGCGTCGAACTTCACCGCCATGAACACCGGGCTCCGCTCGGCGTAGAAGTCGAGCACCTCGGGCGCGTCGGGTGGGAGGAAGAACCCGTTCTCGCGTGCCCAGTTGCCGACCGCGGTGCCGCCACCCTCCAGAACGACGACGTCGAGCGCGTCGATCTTCGTCTCCAGGATGATCTGCGCTTCGTCAGTCGCCCTGAGCGCCGAGCCCGCCGCCTCGAACGCGACCGGCTGCGGCTGCGTCTCCTGCACCAGCCGCTGCAGCGTCCAGTCTCCGCCCCGGATCACCTTCGTTGGAACGCCCGGGAGCGGGATGATCGAGCCGAACTCGCCCTTCCCACCCGCGAACTCGAACGACGTGACGTAGTGCTCGATCCCGCGGTGATACGCCGCGAGGGTCGTGGTGCGGACGAGCGTCACGCTCCCGTTCTCGTTGACCAGACCGCCGCACGCGAGCGCGGGGCCGGCGAAGAGCACGAGCGAAACGACCGTCGAGATGCTGATCAACAGCGTTCGCCGGACCAACGGAGTCCTCCCTCCGGTATCGATGACCGGGGTTGGACGAGGTCGCCTCCGAGCGGGTTCCCGAAGCCCGGCCGAAGGCGCTACGGAGACGGGCTCGGGCTCATCTCGGCCTGGCCGCCGAGGAGCGCCTGCGCCTCGTCGATCGCAGCCTGCGCGAGCTCAACTTCTCGCTGGTACGTAGCCAGATCTCCATCGCGCAGCGCCGCGTCGGCAAGCGCGAAGTGGTTCGCCGCCTCGTCGAGGAGCGCCTGCACCTGTTCGTCCACCGTGCCGGTTGGAGGCGGCCCACCGTCGCCGTCGCCATCGGGCGGCGCCGGCGTCGGCGTCGGCACGGCATCGCCCAGTGCGTCTGCGAGTGCGTTCTCCAAGGAGCTCCCGATGCCGATACTTCCACCGTTCACGACGATGACCCGACGAAGCTCGGGGATCGCATTCGCCTGATTGGACTGCACGTACACCGGCTGGACGTATAGCAATGAGTCTTCGACCGGAACAACGAGGAAGTCGCCGAATCGGACTCGCGATCCCTCCTGCCCGAGAAGCGTCCGCTCGGTGGCAAACTCGGAGTCCGCGTTGATGCGCGCAAACACCTGCGTCGGCCCGTCGACGTTTCGTCCCGACGGAAACTCGTAGCTGATCATCTGCCCGAAGTCGTCTCCCGGGTCCGATTTCGCCGCGAGCCAGGAGATCATGTTCTGTCGATCGAGCGGGGTGAACGGGAGGATCAGCGAGAACGTCTCCTCCGTCTCGCCGGGGAGTTTCATCAGAACGTAGTACGGGCGCATGGGCGGCAATTCCGCCGTGATTGCCTGTTCGGGGTCGCTCGACGCCTCCGCCGGATCGCCAGGGAAGTCCCAGAAATCGCCCTGGTTGTAGAACACGTTCGGATCCGTCACGTGGTAGGAGGTGAACCGCCACGCCTGCACCTGGAACAGGTTCTCGGGATACCGGAAATGCTCCTGGAGCTCGGGCGGCGCGTCGCCGAAAGGCTTGAACAAGTCGGGGAAGGCCTTCTGCCACACGCGGATGATGGGATCGCTCTCGTCGGAGATGTAGTAGGTCGTGGTCCCGTCGTACGCGTCGACGACGACCTTCACCGAGTTGCGGATGTAGTTCGCGTCGCCCGACAAGCTCGGGAACGAGGCGACATCGGCGTCCGGCTGTGTCGCTACGTCGTCGAGCGGGAGGGGCTCTGAGTAGGGATATTCGTTCGTGGTCGTGTACGCGTCCCAGATCCAAACGAGACGACCGTCGACGATCGCGGCATAGGGATCCCAGTCGAACTGGAGGAACGGAGCGGCCTTCGGCACGCGCTCGTGGATGTCGCGGTAGATCATGATCCGACTCTGGTCCTCGACCAGGCCGGAGATCAGGAGGTTGACGTCGCGGTAGCGCCACGCGAAGAGCGCCCGCTGGAACACATTCCCGAGTGGGATTCCGCCCTCACCCTCGTAGTTCTGCGTGACCTGCTCCTGGTCGTCTTCCGGCGTTCCCTGGTAGTCGAGCTCGCTCGCTCCGCTGTTCACCACGACGAATGGGACGTCCTCGTCCTCGCCGTAGTAGATGCGCTGTCCGTTGTCCTCGAGCAGCGGCTCCCCCACCGCGGGGATGTCGCGGAGCGTGAACAAAGGTTGTCCCTCGCTGGTCGCAGTGTTCACCTGGGAGGCGACGGCGCCGAACCCGTGGGTGTAGACGAGGTGCCGGTTCTGCCACGTGCCGCCTGTGGGGATCTGGTCTTGGGCGATCTCGCGCGCCGAGACCATGACCAGGCGGCGTTCGCCCTCGATCGTGTACCGATCGACATCGATGTCCTCGAAGTCGTAATAGGCGCGGATCCTTTGAAGCGCCGCGTAGTTGTCCCGGAGGATCTCCGGACGCCAGAGTCGGATGTTCTGGATCGTTGCCTCGTTCGCCTGGACGTCCTCTCCAGTGACGCCGCCGACGAGTGGGTGCTGCCGCGATTCGATCTGGTCGAGCTTGAACGCTCGCCGCGTCGCTTCGATGTTGCGCTCGATGAACGGTCGCTCGCGCTGCAACTCCTGTGGGTTCACGCTGAACCGCTGAACGAACGACGGGTACGCGGCACCTGCAGCGATCGAGACGAGCACGAGCAAACCCACGGCGATCACGGGGAGAGCCCACCCACGCATTCGGATGTTGACGAGAAACAGAATCGCGCACACGAGCGCGATGAAGACGAGAATCCGCAGCGCCGGAAGGTGCGCGTTCACGTCGGTGTACGACGCGCCTGCGACGACACCTCTCTGCGACGTGAGCAGGTCGAACTGCCCGAGGTAGTACCCCCATGCCTTCGTCAGCATGATCAGACCGAGCAGCACCGACAGGTGCGCCTTCACTTGCGGGGTCACCTTCTCGGCGAAGGCAGGCGCGTTCGGCCGGATCCCGCCCCACAGGTAATGCGCGACCGCGCTGATCAAGAGCACGCCGACCAGCGCGGAGAACAGCCACCCCTGGACGAACTCGAGCCACGGGAGCGAAAAGACGTAGAACGCGGCATCTCGATCGAACTGTGGTTCCGGAGGTACCCCCTGCAGCGCCTCGAACGTGATGCCGCTCGAGTTCCTCCACAGGAGGAACGTGCGCCACTGTCCCGTTACGCCGAGACCGACGAAGAACGCGATCACGGCGGCGAACAATGGAATGAGCCACCACGCGTACGGCTCGAACTGCAATCGGTACCGCTCGATGATCTCCTGCTCGGGCGCGAGCGGTTGGTACCGAGGAGTGATCCGCCTGACGATCCATAGGTTCGCGTACAGCAGCAGGAAGAACGCGATGCCGAACAGCAGGCCGAGCGTGAACTTCGTTCCCAGGATCGACCAGAACACCTGCGAGTACCCCACCTCGCGGAACCACAACACGTCGATGAAGAACCCCGACAACGCCGTGAACGCGAGGGCGAGCGCGGCCAAGAAGACGATGATGCCGACGAGAAGTCGGCGACGTGGAGCGCTCGCTTGCGGGATGCGCGTGACCATGTGTTCAGCCGTCGGGAAGCGGCGGCCAGCCTATCATCGGCCGTTCGATCGAACGTCCGGCGTCACGCGTTGCTCTGCAGGTACTCGAGCGCGTCGGCGAACGTCGAGACCGGTATCAGCTCCACGTGCCGGCCGGCCGCGCGGGCATCGCTGAGGTTGTCTTCCGGGAGGATCAAGACAGACGCTCCGGCCTCGGCCGCGCCGACGACCTTGTCCTCGATGCCCCCGATCGGAAACACCGTTCCGTCGGGGGCCAGCGCGCCGGTGGTCGCGATCGTGCGTCCTTCTGTGAGGTCGCCCGGGGTGAGCAGGTCGTAGAGGCCGAGCGCCCAGGCGAGCCCGGCGGAGGGACCGCCGATCTCGCCGCTCGATATGCGGACGTCGAACGGGAAGCTCTCGATCATCGAGATGCCGACGAGAGGTCGCCCTTCGCCGCCGCAAGGCTCGCGAACGAGCGAGACCATCTCACGATCGCCCTCAACCGTGACGTCGAATACCAGCCTGCTGCCCGCCGGTGCGGCTCGGATGATCAGTCTCGCCTCGAGCACCGTGTCGACAGCGCTCCCGTCGATCGCCGTAACGAGGTCGCCCGGGTACAGCTCGCCGTCCGCGGCGCACCCTCCGACGACTCCTTGGATCAGCACGCCCTCGCCGTGGTCCTTCGGGTAGTCGGTGAGGTCCTCGAGCACCACGTACGCCGCGTCGAGCTTGCTCTGATCCATCTCGGAGATGGTGCGTTCCCGCTCCTGCTGCTCGGTTTCGCCGGGTGCGAACAGCTCGTCTCGAGAGACCACCGACTCGTCGGGGTCGATCCACGCGTCGACGACACCGAACGGCGTGAGCTGGTTGAACCGGACGGACGTGAGCACGAACGTCCCGTCGGATTCGTACCGCGTTCGCTCATCGAAACGGATCAGCGGTTGGACGGCGCGCGCCGGTCCCGGCCCGAGCGAATAGAAGGGCAGGTAGACGGTCCCGCCCACCAGGACGACGGCGGCGGCGGGCACCACGAGCCATGCACGGGAGAACCGGCGCACGACCCGATGGTAGGCGCGCCCCGCCGAATGAACGCGCTCCGCGAGGCTTTGGTGTACCCGGAACCGAGCGGGGTAGGCTCCGGTCGAACACCCCATGGCCTATTTCGTCGTTGTTCTCGCGTCGGTCCTCGTCGGTGCGGGCGCGTACCTGGCGACGGTGCGGCTTTCGCGCGAAGAGGCGGTGCCGGTCGGCGTCGAGCCTGAGTCGAGGTCACAGGGTGATGTGCGCGCGGAGCTTCCGCCCGAGCCGGGCTACACGTACCTGCGCGTGCCGACCACCGGCCCGACCTGGCGCGACCGAGCTCAGTGCGTCGTCGAGCTCCTGGCGTTGCTGTTCGTCGGGTCGGCCGCGCTGGCATTCGGCATCTACCAGCTGGGACACCTCATCAATCTGACGATCGAGCGCTTCCTCGCCCAGTAAGGCCCTACCCCGTCAGTGGGGGCGGACGAGCTGGAACGAGCTCCGGTAGTCGTCGAGGCGTTCGAGCATCGCGCCGGCGCCCATCACGACGGTCTCGAGCGGCCGATCGGTCATATGAACGGGCACCTCGCACTCCTGCGAGAGCAGCAGGTCGAGACCGCGCAAGAGCGCACCGCCGCCCGTGAGGAACGTTCCGGTCTCCAGGACGTCGTGCGTGAGCTCGGGCGGCGCTTCGGCCAACGTCCGGCGAGCGGCCTCGACGATCCGACCGACCGGCTGCGACATCGCCTGACGTACCTCGTCCTCGCCGAGTCGGATCTCGCGGGGCGCACCGGACGAGAGCTCCCGGCCGGTGACGATCGCCTCCCGTGCCCGGGGCGAGGGGACCGCCGAGCCGATCGCGATCTTGATCTGTTCGGCCGCCTTCTCGCCGATCGCAACGCCGTACCGCACGCGGATGTGTTCCCTGATCGAAGCGTCGAGGTCGAATCCGCCGACGCGGATCGAGAGCCCCGATACGACGCCGCCCATCGAGACGACGCCGATCTCGGTCGTGCCTCCTCCGACGTCAACGATGAGGTTTCCCACGGGTTCGTGGATGGGCAGGCCGGCGCCGATTGCCGCAGCGAGCGCCTCCTCGACCAGCACGACGCCGCGGCCACCCGCGGACCGCACGGCTTCCTCGACAGCCCGGCGTTCGACCTCGGAGGTCTCGCTGGGGATGCAGACCAATACCCGCGGCTTGGGAAACTTGGAAACCCCGACGCCGCGGAGGACGGATCCGATCATTCGCTGCGTCACGTCGAACTCGGTCATAACGCCGTGACGAAGCGGGCGAACGGCAACGACGCTGCCCGAGCGCGCGCTGATCTTTTGCCAGGCGTCCTCGCCCGTCGAGACGACCTCGCCGGTGGTCGTGTTCATCGCCACGACCGTCGGCTGGTCGAACACGATGCCGTCGCCCTGCCTGTAGACGAGCGTGTTCGCGGTTCCGAGGTCGAGCGCCAGATCGCGCCCCATCAGCTGCCGTCTCCGGTCACGAGCCCATCACCCAACTCGATTCGCCGGAGACCAGATGCTCCTTCTTCCAGATCGGAACGTCCTGCTTAAGCTTCTCGATCGCATGCCGGCAGGCCTCGAACGCGGCCGCTCGGTGGGGGGCGGAGACGGCGATCGCGACGGACACGTCGCCGATCCCCAGATCGCCGAACCGATGCAACAGCGCGACGCGGCGTACGGGCCACGTGTCGAACAGCTCCTGACCGAGCCCCTCGAGCCTCTTGACCGCGAGGTCCTGCCAGGCCTCGTACGTCAGCCCGGTGACATCGCCCGCGTCGGAGTGATCACGCACGGTACCGAGGAAGGAGCAGATCCCCCCGGCACCGGGATCGGCGACGAAGCCGATCGCGCGTTCGGGAGCAATCGCATTGGGCGAGACGTCGACGAGCAGGTCATCGCGCACGCGGTCCATGGTAACGACCGCGTATCTCGTCGCGCAGGCGTAACCGGGTCGCGGCCGTAGGATGGCCGTGTGAGCCAGCGACCCGAGGACAATCCGCTCGGCGTTCCAACGGGCGACATCTGGAACGACGTGCCGCTGTTCCGCGAGATCCAGCGCGTGCTCTCGTCATCCAGCGGACCCGTCAATTGGGAGCTCGCACGTCAGGTCGGCATCGCTTCCGCGTCGTGGTCGGCCGAGGACCCTGCACCAACGCTGGAGGACCAACGCGCGTTCGAGGAGGCTGTGCGCCTCGCGGAACTCCGGGTCGCCGAGTTCACCGGGCTCGAACCGCCGAGCGACGTGGCGCGCGTCGAGACGGTCCGGCGCTCGCGATGGGTCGAGGCGAACATCGAGGGACTCCGGGCTCTCCTCGAGCCGGCGGCGGCGAAGATCGGCGACGCCGTGGTGCGCGCGCAGCGCGAGGCGCTGCCCGAGGCGGAGGAAGCGCGGGGCATGACGCAACTGGTCGGACAGCTCTCGCCGCTCCTGCTCGGCGCGCAGGTCGGCACGGTGCTCGGAACGCTTGGACAACACGTCCTGGGCCAGTACGACATCGCGCTCCCGCGTGCCCGTAGCTCGGGGATATTGCTCTTCGTCATTCCGAACATCGCCGCCTTCGAGAAGGACTGGAGCCTCGACTCGACGGAGTTCCGCACGTGGGTCGCGATCCACGAGGTGACGCACCGGTTCGAGTTCGCCAGGTCGTGGACGCTCCCCCGCTTACGCGAACTCCTCGACGACTACACGTCGACACTCCGTCTCGACGTCGAGGGATTGCAGAGCCGGCTCCAAGCGCTCGACCCGTCGAACCCCGAGGCGATGCAGGACATGTTCTCCGGCGACGAGGGCATCTTCGGCGCAGTGCTCGACGACGAGCAGCGGCTGAAGCTCGGTCGCATCCAAGCGTTCATGAGCGCCGCGGAGGGGTACGGCGATCACGTCATGCATTCTCTCGGCGCGTCGATGCTCCGGTCGTACGGCAAGATCGACGAGGCGATGCGGCGCTACCGGGAGAGCGAGCGGACGGATCCGGTTCTCGAGCGGCTCGTCGGAATCGAGGTGAAGCGGGAGCAGTACCGGCTGGGGCGCGCGTTCTGCGACGCAGTCGTCGAACTCACCGACGAAGCGACGCTCTCGCGCATGTGGTCCGGCGCCGAGGCGCTCCCATCGCTGCCCGAGCTCGAGGAGCCGCGTCTGTGGTTGGCGCGGAGCGCCTGACGAACTAGGGGCTCGCGCTTCGCTATCCTTGCCCACCAATGCCGGTCGGCGAGCTCGTCTTCGCGAACGTCGTGGACGACCGCGTGTGGGCGGTCGATGGTGAGCGCGCCGCACCCGGCTTGTATCTCGTCGGCTCGCCGGGTCGGGCACTCCCCTTCACGATGTACCGCGCGTGGAAGGTGCCGACCGGCGTCGTCTTCGAGGAGGTCCAGTTCTACGGACCCTCCGGGCGCCTTGTCTATCGATGGGGCCCACACGTGCGCCGGATGCTCGGGAGCATGGACCTCACCATCGAGACCGATCGCGTTGCGGATGCTCACTTCGATGAGACGGGCGCCTACCTCGCGTCGTTCGTCCTCGAGGGCGAGATCGTCGGCGAGGTCGAGCTCCCGATCTATGTGCAGACGGCGGCGACGAAGCTTCCGCGCGAGGTCGAGGACGGGTTTCGCAAGTCCGACGTGATCTGGGTCGGGGTCGAGGTGAACGGCACCCGCAGGTCGGTGCCGGCGTGGTTCGCGTACCGCAACGGGAAGGTGTACGTGCTCTCCAAGCGCGAACCGGGACCGGAGGAGCAATCGATTCCAGGACTTCCCGGAGCACACGAGCTGATCATCACGACCAGGCGAAAGGGCCGCGAAACCGCGCTCGAGGAGTTCCCGGCGGCGGTGCGGCTCCTCGAGGGCCCAGAGTGGGAAGAGATCGCCAAGGTCCTCGTCGACCGGCGACGCAGTCGGGTGGGTCCGCCCGCCGACTCGCTGAACCGCTGGCGAGGCACGTGCGACATCGCGGAGCTGACCCCGCTCGTCGCCTGAGCGATCTGGCGGATCGAAACCTTACGGCTGGTTGACCGGGCGTCCGAGCGTCCGGGCGAGGTCCTCGAGCTCCCTGCCGAGGTCGATGATCTCGTCGGGCGTGAGCGCCTGAGGCCCGTCGCACAGCGCGCTCTCCGGATCGGGGTGAACGTCGATCATCACCGCGTCGGCGCCGGCGGCGATTGCTGCCCGAGCCATTGGAGCGACCAGCGCGCGCTTGCCCACCGCGTGCGACGGATCGACGATCACCGGCAGGTGCGACTCGGCCTGCGCGACCGCCATCCCGGCGAGGTCCAGCGTATTGCGCGTGGACGGCTCGAACGTCCTGATCCCCCGCTCGCACAGGATGATCTGCGAGTTGCCCCGTTGTGCGACGTACTCGGCGGCCTGCAGCCACTCGTCGACCGTCATCGCCAGCCCGCGCTTCAGCATCACGGGACGATTGGTGAGACCGACCTCTTTGAGCAGCTCGAAGTTCTGCGCGTTCCGCGTGCCGACCCGGATGCAGTCGGCGACCTGCGCGATGCGCTCAACGTGTGACACGTCGACGACCTCGACGACGATCGGCAGGCCCGTCTGGCGCCGGCACTCTTCGAGGATCTCCAGCCCGCGTTCGCCGAGACCCTGGAAGGAATACGGCGACGTCCTGGGCTTGTAGACGTCGCCGCGAAGGATCGTTGCACCGGCCGCGCGCGCGGCTTTCGTTGCGATCAGCGCCTGCTCGTCGCTCTCGACGGCGCATGGACCGGCGATGAGCGTGAACGTCCCGCGGCCGACCGAGGTGGCGCCGACGTTGACCGTGCTCGGTTCTGGGTGCAACGTCGCGGCGACCATCTTGTACGGCTTGCCGATCTGGATGACGTGATCGACACCAGGCATCTGCTTCCACTCGATCGCCGCGAAGCGATCGGTGTCGCCGACGAGCCCGATGATCGTGTGGACGGTTCCGCGCGAGACGAACGCCTCACCGCCGGCCGCGCGAACGCGTTCCGCGACGGCCTCGATGTCTGCCTCGCTGGCCTCGCGCCTCATGACTACGACCATCCGTCCGCCTCATCCTTTCCGGGGGTCCGCACAGCGTTCGCTTCGCTCACTGCGCTACCCCCGTCCCCCGCCTACTCGGGAGACGAAGAACCCCGGGCTGTGGGCCCGGGGTGGTCGTCTGCTCCGTTCGGCTCAGGCGACTACGCCGGGCTCCAACCGCCGTAGAAGAACCGAACGCCGCCGAACGCCTTCATGGGCTCGTATCGTGCCAGCACCGACACTGTGTGGCAACCGTCCGGGAGAGCTCAGACTCCCAGCCGACTAGGATGCCGCGCGTGTCGGTCACGGTCGTCGACCACGCGCTCGCGGCTCACCTGCTCGCCCAGCTCCGGGACGAGCGGACTCCCCCGCCGTTGTTCCGAACGCTCGCCAAGCGCCTTGCGCTCGTGCTCACGGTCGAGGCGATCCGCGATCTCCCGACAAGCGACGTCGACGTTCGTACGCCGCTCGAGCCTGCCGCGGGGAAGGTGCTCGGCGACCTCGTCGCCGTGCCGATCCTTCGAGCGGGACTTGGCATGCTCGAGGCCGTCACTGAGCTGTTCCCCGAGGTCGCCGTCGGCTACATCGGGCTCGAGCGCGACGAGGCGTCGCTGCAGCCGCAGTCGTATTACCGGAAGCTGCCCCCGGTCGATGGGCGACACGTGCTCGTCCTCGATCCCATGCTCGCCACGGGCGGTTCGGGGTCCGCTGCGACCAGCGCCGTTCGCGACGGACGTCCAAGGTCGATCCGGTTCGTGTGCGTCGTCTCCGCGCCGGAAGGCATCGCGAAGATGGAGGCGGACCATCCCGACGTTGCCATCTTCACAGCGGCCGTCGACCGGCAGCTCAACGACCACGGGTACATCCTTCCGGGACTCGGCGACTTCGGGGACCGGTTGTTCGGAACGTAAATGCGCGTCTAGGTTCCTGCGGCGCCCTCGTATGCTCGACCCGCGGCGGCGGGCGGGCGCACGCGTCCGACGAATCCGGCGATCGCCACGATCGTGACGATGTACGGGAGCATCCTGATGAACTGCGGCGGCACGTCCCGGATGGCCCAGAAGTCCGTCAGCCCGGGCCGCAGCGGGATAGCCACGGCGAACCCAAACAGCCACGCGAAGAACATCAGCCGGATCGGGTTCCAGTTGGACAGGATCAGTGCGGCGAGGGAGATGAACCCGAGTCCGAGCGTCTGCCCTTCGCGCCAGTTTCCGATCACCTCCGCGGCCAGGAACGCGCCCGACATGCCAGCAAAGGCGCCTGAGAGCAGGACCCCCTGGTAGCGGTAGCGTGGGACGCTGACGCCGAGGGACCGGGCAGCCTCGGGGTTCTCCCCGCACGCGCGCAGGCGCAACCCCCACCGGAGGCGGTTCAGCGCGTACCAGACCGGGAAGACCATGAGAGCCGCGAGGATCACGACCGGCGACAGGTTCTCGAAGGCGCGGTCGAGCCCGCCCGGAAGCGACGAGAGACCGGGAATTGCGAGCGGCTCGAGGTGAGGGCCACCGGGATCGGACTGCGTGGACTGCCCGAAGAACGCCTGCGACAGGAACCGCGCAAGGCCCACCGCTACCAGGTTGAGCACGACACCCGACACGATGTGGTCGACGCGGAAGGTGATGGTGGCGACGGCGTGGGCGCTCGCGAACGCGGCGCCGAACGCCGCGCCCGCCAGGAGGCCGATGATCGGTCCCCACGGCGTTCCGAGCTCGAGCGTGTCGGTGAAGTAGCGCGCGCCCCACGCGCCGCTCACCGTCCCCACGATCATCAGCCCCTCGAGGCCGATGTTGACGATGCCCGATCGCTCGCTGAACAGACCGCCCAGGCCAGTCAGGTAGATGGCGGTGAAGTACGTGAACGAGATCTGCAGCGCCACGGCGATGTCCGTGAACGGCATCAGCGCTCCGTCTCGTCGGCCGGCGCGAACGCCTCCGACCCGCGTTCCACGGGTTCACGGGCGGGCTCGCGGTCGGGCGGCGCAGCGGAGTCCTCGAGCTCGCCCGCAGCACCGGCTCGCTGCAGTTGCCGGGCGGCCAACCTGCGCCTCGCGATCTGGTACGTGATGACCACCGAGAGGATCAGGATGCCCTGCAGGATGATGATGAACTCGCGCGGGACGTCGCTCCCGATCTGGAGCGCCACCTCGCCGCGCGACAGCACGCCCCACAGGATCGCGGCGAAGACGATCCCGATCGGATTGTTCTGCCCCAGGAACGCCACCGCGATCCCGGTGAATCCCAACGCGGTGATGAAGTTCTGCGGAAGGTGACCGCGGTCGGCGAGGATCTGCTGCATCCCGACGAGACCCGCCAACGCACCGGAGATGAGGAACACCTTCAGCTGAACCGCGCCGATCGACGCTCCTCCGGCCCGAGCGGAGCCGGGTGACGATCCGACCGCCCGCGCCTCATACCCCAGTCGCGTTCGACGGACGAGGAACCACACGACGAACGCAGCGGCGATCGCCAGCAGCAGCAACCACGACAGGTGAGCGCCCGGCGTGATCCCGAACATGCGACCGAGGTCGCCGACGAGGCCCTGCTCCGGGAAGTTGTTGGTCCGAAGGTCGACGAACGCCCCTTCCGGAGCGTCGTCGAAGTGGAGCGGGAAGTTCAGTGCCCATCCGGCCAGGCTGAGGGCGATGCCGTTCATCATGATCGTCGTGACGACCTCGTGGGCGCCGGTCGTCACCTTCAGGACACCGGGCACCGCCGCCCAGACCATGCCGCCGAGCATCGCTGCGAGGAGCGCCGTGATGACGAGAAGCGGTCCCGGGAGGAACCCCAACTCGACCTCCGCCCATGCCGTCACGACCATCGCCACGATGTACTGCCCTTCGACGCCGATGTTGAACAGGCCGGCCTTGAACGGGACGGCGACGGCGAGCGCCGAGAAGATCAGCGGCGTCGCTATCGCCAGGACGTATCCGATCCCGTCGACCGACCCCACCGACTCCTCGAGGATCTCGGTGTACACCGAGACCGGGCTCTCGCCGTAAGCCACGATGAGGACCGAGCCCGCGAGCACGGCTATCCCGAGGGAGGCGAGGAGCGCGAGCGCCTGACCGAGCAGCGTGTCGAGCCGCGCCGGGCGCGAGCGGGCGATGGCAACCGGTGCGGCGAGTCCCTCGGTCGTCACGACGCCACCGGTTGTTTCTCGCCGCCGAGCATGCCCACACCGATCTGCTCGGGAGGCGCGTCGGGCGCGAACTCGCCCGTGATGCGTCCCTCGTACATCGTGACGATGCGGTCGGCGAGCGCATAGATCTCGTCGAGCTCGGCCGAGATCAGCAGGACCGCGCGTCCCGCCGCCTTCTGGTCGAGGATCTCCTTCCACACGAACTCGATCGCGCCCACATCGAGCCCTCGCGTCGGCTGCGCGGCGATCAGCAACTTGGGATCGACCTCGAGCTCGCGCGCAAGGACGAGCTTCTGCTGATTGCCACCGGACAGGCTCGACGCTCTCACGTCGATGCTGCGCGCTCGAACGTCGAACAGCTTGACCAGCCGAGCGGCGAGCGCCTTGATCTTGCGGATCAGCAGCACGCCCGGCCCCGCCTCGAACTGCGGGTCGTTCTGCCGGCCCAGCACAGCGTTCTCCCACAGCGTCATGTTGAGCACGAGCCCCTGCTCGTGGCGATCTTCGGGGATGTAGCTCACGCCGACGTGTCGGATCTCGGCGACGTGCCGCCCCGCGATGTCTCGCCCATCCACCTCCATCGTCCCGGAGGACGGCCGTCTCAGCCCGATCAGGGTCTCGGCCAGCTCGCGCTGACCGTTGCCCTCGACGCCGGCGACACCGAGGATCTCGCCGCTCCGGACCTCGAGGCTGATGCCGTTGAGCTTGCCCGCGCCGCGTAGGTCCATGACCCGAAGAACCGGGCCTCCGATCTTCACGTCGGGTTTCTCCAGGCGGAACAGCACCGGTCGCCCGACCATCATCTCCGCGAGCTTGGCCTTGGTCGTGTCGGCCGGACGCGTCTCACCGACGACACGTCCGCGACGAAGCACGGTGATTCGGTCGGCGATCTCCATCACCTCGTCCAGCTTGTGACTGATGAAGACGATGGTTCGGCCGGCCTCGCGCAGCTTGCGCAGATTGCCGAAGAGGTCTCGCGTCTCCTGCGGCGTGAGGACGGCCGTCGGCTCGTCGAGGATGAGGATCTCCACGCCACGGTAGAGCGCCTTCAGGATCTCGACACGCTGCTCCTCGCCTACGGAGAGATCCTCGACGACGGCGGCCGGGTTCACCCGGAAGCCGTATTGCTCGGCGAGGTCGGCGACGCGCCGATTGGCGTCGTCGACGTCGAGGCGCGTGCCGCCCTCCTCGCCGAGGATGATGTTTTCCGTGATCGTGAACGGGTCCACCAGCACGAAGTGCTGGTGGACCATCCCGATGCCGACGGCGATCGCGTCGCGCGGCGACGTGATCTTCACGACCTCTCCGCGCACCAGGATGCGGCCCGAGTCCGCGGGATAGATGCCGTAGAGCACGCGCATCAGCGTGGACTTGCCGGCGCCGTTCTCCCCGATCAGGGCGTGGACCTCGCCGCGGCGCAGGTCGAGCGTCACGTCGTCGTTGGCGACGACCCCCGGAAACCGCTTGGTGATGCCTTCGAGAACGACGAGGGGCGGGGTGCTGCTCCCCCCCGCCCCTTCGTCGGTCACTCCCGTCGACCTACGCAGGTTCCTCGGGGACGGTGATCTCGCCGTCGATGATCTGCTGCTTGAACTCGTCCAGGCGCTCCTGGATGTCCGGCGTGAGCTCGTCGGGGTTCGACTTCGAGTAGTCGAGTCCGTCCTCCGCAAGGCCGAAGACAAGGCTCCCGCCGAACGCGTCGTCGCCCGTTTGCTGGATCGCCGTGTACACCGCCGTATCCACGCGCTTCAGCATCGACGTGAGGATCAGTGGTTGCTGCTCCGGACTCGCCGTGAGGTACTGGTCCGAGTCGACGCCGATCGCGAGCTTGTTCGCGTCGACGGCAGCGTTGAACAGACCTGCGCCTGAGGCGCCGGCGGCGTGGTAGATGATCTCGGCGCCGTCGTCGTACATCGACGTTGACAGCGCCTCACCCCTCACCGGGTCGTTGAAGGCCGTCGTGTCGTCGCCGATGTACTCGACGAGCACGTTGATGTCGGGGTTGATCTCCTGTGCACCCGCCTCGTACCCAGCCTGGAAACGCTCGATCAGTCCCGTGCCCTGCTGCCCGCCGAGGAAGCCGATCGTGTCGCACTCGCACTTCAGTGCGGCCGCGGCGCCGACCAGGAACGAGCCCTCGTTCTCCTTGAAGGTGAAGTCGGCGACGTTGGGGATCGCGTCGGCGTCGTTAGTCAGACCGCACGCCGTGCCGCACGTCGCGAACCCGTCCACGATCATGAAGTTCACGTCGGGATAATCCGGCGCGATCGTGTTGATGCCGGGAGAGAACGCGAACCCGACGCCGATCACCAGGTTGAATCCGGCGTCGGCCAGCGCCTGGATGTTCTGGTCACGATCCGATCCGGTCGAGTTCGCCTCGTTCGTCTCGGTGTTCTCCTCACAGACGAGGCCATCCTCGATCGCCTGCTCGAGGCCGGCGTTCGCGGCGTCGTTGAACGATCGATCGCCGAGTCCGCCGATGTCGTACGCGATGCCAACCGTGATGTCTTGGTTGCACTCGGCCGCGGCGCCGTCGCCGGTACCGCCGGCGCCCGTGTCGCCGTCGTCATCACCGCAGGCGGCCGCGACGACGCTCAGAAGGGCTACGAGGACGAGGAGCCTCGTTCGCCAAGAACCCATACCTTCCCCCCTCCTTGCTGGATGCATCGGCCCGCTTGGCGGGCACGGTCGGAGATTGTCGGTGCCCGCTCCGAACCCGTCAATCCAGATACGGTGGGGCGATCGGTTCGGGATGAGCGAAGCGCGAGAGCTCGACATCAGCATCGGAAGGCGGCGAACGGATTTCCCGTCATGAGTTTGGACCCCGGCGTCGAGAAGGTGCGACACTGGTTCGCCCGTTCCGCGTTCCACACGTCGTTCCTGGGCGCCCGGCTCGGAGACGTGGAGCCCGGCTCGGTTGAGGTCCAGCTCGATGTCGGGACCGATCACCTCAACCTGTTCGGAACCTTGCACGGCGGTCTGATCGCCACGCTCGCCGACACCGCAACGGGTCTCGCCATGCTGACGTCGCTCGACGACGGCATGACGCACGTCACGACGTCGCTCTCCGTCACGTTCCTGGCGCCGGCGCGTTCGGGGACGGTGACCGCTCGCGGGCGCGTGCTGAAGCGCGGTCGCCGGTTCGGGTACGCCGAGGCCGACGTGGTTGACGCCGACGGAGCACTGCTCGCGCGTGCCGCCGCGACGTTCAGCGTGATGCCGGAACGCGAACCGTCGACGACGGCCTAGGCGTTAGTAGTCGACGTCCATCTCCTGCATCACCCGCGCGAACTCCGTGAGGGTGCCCTGGAGCTGCATCAGCAACATCATCGACCCGTTGATGCGGATCTTCCCGGTCATGTACGCGCTGACGGGGTTGAGCTCGCTCCGCGCGAGCGCCGCCGCCGTGTCGTAGTCCTGCTCGATCGTCGCGTCCGCTCGTTCGACATCCCCGGCGCTCAGCTCGACCGAACCGTCGGAGATGCGCAGCCAGTACCGCTTCTCGCCCTCGGGTGTCTGGATCACGTTTTGGATCGTCGCGTCCTTGCCCGAGGCCGCCTTCCGGAAGGGCTCGCTCTCGTTGAGGCGCTGCTGCAACTCCGTGGTCCACTCGTCGGACAGGAACTGGACCGGCACGCTTGCCTCCTCGTGAGGGCTCCTCGCTGGACGCGCCGAGTCTAGACCGCCGGGTTCACGCGTCCTCGAACAGCCGTGGATCGGTCAGGTGCAGGTAGTCGTTCAGGAACCGGACGCGGCGAGCGTCGCCGTCGACGATCACGGAGTTCATCGAGGTGTTCTCGGGGATGAAGAACATCTCGTGGTCGACGCCGAGCAGTGGCGCGATGTACGCGTTGATCACGCCGCCGTGGCACACGACGATGATGTTCCCGCCGACGTCCGATCGAAGAATTGCCTCGATCACCGCTTTCACCCTGGCTCGGAAGGGCGTGATCTGCTCGACGCCGGGCGCGTGACCGTAGATCGGTTCTTGGTTGCGAACGCGTTGGAGGAGGCGTTCGTCGCTCGCCAGGATCTCCTCGAACGGCTTGCCCTCCCACTCGCCGACGTAGCCTTCCGCCAGGTCGTCGTTGAAGATGACGTCGATGCCTGCGGCCTCGGCGTACGGCGTGACCGTCTCACGAGCCCGCCGCATCGGTGACGAATGGACGGCGATCGGCTGCGGCTTCATCGACAACAGCCGTTTCGCGAGGAGCTGCGCCTGATCGCGGCCGATCTCGCTGAGCGGCGGATCCCACTGTCGTCCCCGCGGTGTGACCGTGAAATCCCTCGAGTCGAAGTCCGACGCCCCGTGTCGGATGAGATACAGGATCCGCTCCGTCGGTCGCTTCGTCACTGGGCGATCCGGCGACCCTTCCGGCGCGCGCGGTCGCGCGCGAACGACTCCACGTCATCGCGCCGCCACACCCGTCCCGAGGCGAGGCTCGCGAGAGGCGCTGGGAACGCTCCGCGATCGACGTAGGTGACGACGCGCCGTCGGTCCCAGCCGAGGATCGCTGCCGCTTCGCTGACACCGACGAGCTCGGGGCGCTCCTCCACGGTCAGCGCCAGATCGCCGGCCAGGTGGCGAAGCGCCGATATGCACCCGTCGCGCGTGCGAGCGTGGACCTCGTCGTCGCCCAACCGCCCGATCCAGCCGTCGCCACGTCGCTGCATGGACGCCCGGACGTGCCGAACGGTCACGCCCGCGCTCGGTACAGATCTCGCGTGAGCTGGATCTGGCCCCAGTGCTCCCCCGTGTGGGACTGGACGTGCGCGATGCACCAGCCCGTGGTGTAGACCTCGCCGTCCGAGCCGCGACGCGGATCGTGGTGCTCAGACGCCGGATCGACGGCGTCGAGCCGTTCGAACTGACCGCCGAGCGATGAAACGAACTCACGGAGCGCGGTGACGAGCGTCGCCGGGGACTCGTGAACCCGGAACTCGGCGTCCCGATCGCGCTCGAACGGCTCGTCGAGCGCGATCGAGCACCACATCGACGCCGAGCCGATGGTGTGGCGAACGAGCACGGCGATCGAGTTCGAGTCCGGGGCCGGAGGCCGCCAGTTGATCGCGGCCTCGTCGAGCGACTCGGCCAGCGCCACCAGCTCCGAGAAGGTGTCCTCGAGCTCGGACGAGGCACCGCGGAGAACGGCGTTCACGTCACATCACCAGCCGCGGCCCGGGTGTGGGTCGTCTCTTGGTCCACGCCGGTCATCGTACGGGCTGACGAGGACCCGCCCGATGAGCCTCAACGACTCCGGCCTCGGGTGCGGTTGAGCTCGACGCGCCAGCAGCGTTCGTGCCAGTGTCGGCGTTCGTCAGGTGCGTCCTGAGGGATCAGGACGAGGTGCCACGAGCCGGGGCGCACCTCGAGATCGCAACCAGGACACCGGTACGGCTTCTCACTGGAGACACGTCGGACGTCGACGCCCGGGACGAGCGCCCAGAGCGGCGCGGCGGACTGCGGCATCGTGAGCGGCTGCCGCGGCTCGTCCTCGGCTCGGCGGTTCTTCCGAGGCATCAGCGGGACCTCGCCCCGGCCTTGGAGCTGCGGGCCTTCGCCACTCGCTCCACGAAGGGCGCCGCGAGCTCGGCCAGATCCGCACCGACGTCGCGAGCGTCGGCCCTGCGCCCGCGAACGTTGAACGAGTGGTCACCGCCCTCGATCTCGATGAGCGTCGCCCGGTCCCCGAGCTTGCGAAGCACCCGCGTCAGGACGTTCGCGTTGGCGAACGGATCGGCGGTGCCTTCCAGGAAAAGCATGGGCACGTCGATCCGGTACAGGTGCTCGTCGCGCACGCGCTCGGGCTTTCCCGGCGGATGCAGCGGATAGCCCAGGAACACGAGCCCCGCGGCGGGCATCCCGTCCGCCACGCACATCGATGCCATCCGTCCGCCGAGCGACTTGCCGCCGGCAAGCACCGGGCCGCCGCGCGCCTCGGCATTCGCCGAGTCGAACGCCGCCAGCCACGTCGCGCGCAGAACGCGTTCCGGATCGGGAGAACGGCGGCCGCGCTCGATGTATGGGAAGTTGAACCGCATCGTGGCGACCTTCGCATCGGCGATCGCGCGGCAGAACCCCGCCATGAACGGGTGATCGATCCCCGCGCCGGCGCCGTGCGCGACCACGAGCGTCGCGATCGGTTTCGGTGGACGGATCCACGCCGTCTCGACGTCGGTGTTCGCGACGTCGAGCCGACCGCGAGCTTCCGGCGAGGCCATGCCAGAATCCTCGCAGATGGCAGGAACCCTCTACCTCGGGACGTCGGGGTTCTCCTACGACGAGTGGAAGCACGGCGTCTTCTACCCCGAGGGCCTGAAGAACCGCGAGATGCTCTCGTATTACTCGAGCCGGTTCCCGTCGGTGGAGATCAACTACACGTTCCGTCGCTTCCCCACCGAGAAGTCCATGCAGAAGTGGAGGGACGAAACTCCCGAAGACTTCCGGTTCACGCTCAAGGCGAACCAGCGCATCACCCACTGGAAGCGACTCACCGACGTCGACCAAGACGTGCGCGACTTCCTGGACCGAGCGCGGCTGCTCGGCGACCGGCTGGGGACGATCCTGTACCAGTGCCCGCCGACCCTGCACTACGACCCCTCACTGATCGCGTCGTTCGTCGGCTACCTGCCTCCGGTACCACGCGCCGCGATGGAGTTCCGTCACCCCTCATGGGTCGAAGCACGACAGTTGCTACTCGAGCAGGGCGTGGCGTGGTGCGTCGCCGAGACCGACGAGAAGGATCCGGGACCCGACGACCTGTCCTGGGAACCGTTCGGCTTCCTTCGCCTCCGCAAGACTGAATACACCGACGATGAGCTGGCCGGCTGGGCAGCCCGGATCCGGCCGGCCCTCGGAGCCGGGAACGACATCTACTGCTACTTCAAACACGAGGATCAGGGTGCGAGCACGAGGATGGCCGACCGATTGCGCGCGATCGTCGATAGCTAGGTCGCGGACAGCCGGGCGCGCAGCGCGCGTTCGAGCTCCTCGATCCGTTCCGCGTCGTCGACCTTTCGACCAAGCTCGTCACGCACGTAGAAGGCGTCGACCACGCGAGAGCCATACGTGGCCACCTTCGCCAGGTGTACGTCGAGCTGCAGCTCGGCGAGCGTGCGCGTGATGTCGAACAGCACGCCGATCCGATCGGGCGCGCCGACCTCGATAACGGTGAAGAAGTCCGAGGCGTCGTTGTCGACGGAGACGAGCACCGGCACGTCTCCCCGCGGCGCCGGATAGTGCCTCCGCTTCTCGGCAACCCGGTAGGCGAGCGACAGCCGGCCTTCGATCGCACGGCGGAGGATGCCGCGGAACTCGCGCCATCGATCGTCGCCGACCTCCGCCTCGAACGCGCCCTCCACCTCGAACACGTCGACGGCCACGCCGTCCTCCGTCGTGAACACCTGCGCGGTGAGGATGGAAAGACCTGCCAGCGATAGGGCACCGGCGATGAGCGACAGCAGGCCGGCGCGGTCCGCCGCGACGATCGTGAGCGAGTATGTCCCCGGTCGCTGGCCGGTCTCCGACATCGTCCTGACCTCTCGTGCGGCGAGCGGTGCCGCGATGAGGGGGAACTGACGAGCAACACGCTCGACCGGGACGGTGAGGACGTAGGTGTGAGGCAACCGTTCGAGGAATCGCTCGACGTCTTCGGGGTTCTCGGCACCGAGGCCTTCGCGGATCTGGCGTGCGCGTTCGGCGAGTCGCGCCGCGGTGTCGGGCCCCACGTCGCCACGTTCGAGGACGTGCTGCACCTTCGCCACGAGCTCGCGGGCGAGCGTGGCCCGCCACGCTGTCGACGCCAGCGGACCAGTGGCCTCGGCGTCGGCCACCGTGAGCAGGTACAACGCCGCCAGCCGCTCGGGATTGCCGATGCGCGCGGCGACGTCGTTCACGAGGTCTTCGTCCTCGAGGTCGCGTCGCGTCGCGGTGTCCGAGAGGAGCAGGTGCTCCACGACCATGAACCCGGCCAATGATCTCGTGCCTTCGGCCACCCCCATCCGCGAGAGCGTCTCCTCTGCGATCCTGGCTCCTTCGGCGACGTGCCGTCCGAGACCGGTCTTCCCGATGTCGTGCAGGAGGGCTCCGAGCCGCAGGGCATCGTGATCCGTGACGGCGCCTGCCGCTTCCGCCGTCATCGGTTCCTGTTGGTCGCGGCGATCGAGGAGAAGGGACATCGCCTCGAGCGCGTGCAGCAGGTGAACGTCGACGGAGAACCGGTGGTACGGATCGCGCTGGGGGCGGCAGCGAACCGCCGACCAGGCCGGGATGTACCGGGCGAGCAGTCCGATCCGGTCCAGCATCTCGAGCGCCGCCACACCCGCGGATCCCATCGAAAGGAGCTCGAGGAACGCGTCTCGCACGGCGTCGGTCCACTGCACCTCTTCGGCGAAGGGCGCTTCGGAGACGCGATCGAGGAAGGACACATCAGGAAGACCGCCGTTGCGCGCGAGCCGAACGAACGCACGTAACACACCGGCCGGCGTCGGTTCGAACTGCGGCTCCTCCGACGGATGGCGGAGGTAGCGGTCGAACGCCGACCGCACGACGTGCTCGACCTGACGGGCGTGCTCGAACACGACGCGCATCAGCGCGTCGACCGCCGGTAGGTCGGGTTCGTCCTCGAAGCCGAGGTGCCCTGCGAGGCGCGGCTGCTTATCGAGCGAGAGGCGATCGGTTCGTCGCCGGCTTTCCAGGTGCAGGACGCCGCGAACCCGCTCGAGGAACTCGTCGGCCTCGTCGACGGCCTGGCGTTCGGCGACGCGAAGCAGGCCGAGCTCCTCGAGCGGCGCTCCGAGCGCGATCTGGAACCACGCGAGGAGCTGCACGTCGCGCAGCCCGCCCGCACTCTCCTTCACGTCGGGTTCGAGCAAGGACGACGCAGAACCGAAGCGCTCGTGACGCGTCGTGGCGTCGGCCAGGAGCGCGCCGGCGAACGTGTGCGGCTCGCTTCGCACCAGCTCCACGACGCGGCGTTGCGCCTCATCCCACGCCGGAAGGCCGCCCGCCAGGGCACGGCCGTCGAACATCGCCGTTCGCGCATCGAGGCGTTCCGATGCGAGCGCGACACACTCGTCGGGCGTGCGGACGCCGTGACCGACGGTCAAACCGGCATCCCACAACGGATACAAGACGCGTTCGGCGAAAGCCGCGATCTCCTCGGGCCTCGAACCGTCGTGCAGGATCAGCAGGTCGACGTCGGATGCCGGCGACAGCCGGCGACGTCCGTATCCGCCGAGCGCGACGAGGGTCGTTCGGGAGGGCGGATCTGCCGCGGCGAACAGGTCGCCAAGACACGAATCGACGAGCGAGGCGCGCCTCGACGCCGACCACCTGCCGTGATGACCGCCGGAGTACGCGCGCTCGAGCGCGTCGAGGTCATCCAGGAGACGCGCGACGGCCGCCGGCCGATCGACCCGGGCCTCCATCGGCGTTACAGGGCGTCGGGGCCCATCTCACCGGTGCGAATCCGCATCACGTGCTCCGTCTCGGTGACCCAGATCTTTCCGTCACCGATCTTGCCGGTGCGCGCGGCCTTGGCGATCGCGTCGACGACGCCCTGCGCCTCTTCGTCCTCGCAGAGCACCTCGACCTTGACCTTGGGGACGAAATCGACCTGGTACTCGGCGCCGCGGTACACCTCGGTGTGGCCACGCTGGCGTCCGAACCCCTCCACGTCGGTCGCCGTGAGGCCGGCCACGCCAACGCCGCGGAGGGCCTCCTTGATCTCGTCCATCCTGTGTGGCTTGACGATGGCCGTGACGAGCTTCACGTCGACGAGACTAGTGCAGACACGCCGGCGATCGACGCGCGGACAAGGAGTCGGTTGGTGGCGTCACCCGGCCTTGCGGCGCGCGGTCGTCGTCTTCTTCGCGGCCGACTTCTTGGCCGCCGGCTTGGCGCTCGAGCCCTTGGCACCGCCTGCGGACGCGGGCGTCTTCTCTTTCGCCGCTTCGACCGACGCCTTCAGCGCCTGCATGAGGTCCACCACTCGCGCCGGCGCGGCTTCCGCGGGAGCCTCGATCGGCTCCCCGGCGTCCTTTCGCTCGACGATCTCGATCAGCGCCTCGCGGTACTCGTCCTTGAACGACGACGGGTCCCATGGCTCGGTCAAGTTGTCGATCAGCGCCTTGGCCATCTCCACCTCGTTCTCCCGGACCTTCTCGTCGGCGTCGACCGTGTCGAACTCGGCGGCCCGGATCTCGTCCGGCCAGAACATCGTCTCCAGGACGAACACGCGGTCCTTGAACCGCAGCGCCGCGAGGTGCTCCTTGTCACGGAAGCTGACCTTGGCGATCCCCACCTTATTCTCGTCGTGCAAGGCCTTGCGAAGGAGTGCGTACGCCTTGGCTCCGGTCTCGTCGGGGACGAGGTAGTAGGACTTCTTGAACAGCATCGGGTCGATCTCGTCGAGGTCGACGAACTGCTGGATGTCGATCGCGCGTGAGGATTCCACCGGCACCGCGTCGAGATCCTCGTCCGTGATGATCACGTACCGATCCTTCTCCACCTCGTATCCCTTGACGATGTGCTCGAACTCGACCTCCTCGCTGTCGATCGAGCACACCCGCTTGTAGCGGATCCGGCCCATGTCCTTGTCGTGAAGCTGGTTGAACTTGAGCGACTTCTCCTCCGTGGCCGGGTAGACGGCGACGGGGATCGTCACCAGGCCGAACGAGATGGCTCCCTTCCACATGGCTCTGGGTGGCATCGGCGGCTCCTTCGAGAGCGGCGGGGCCCTGCGACCAGGGCGGATGCAGTTTAGCCCGCCGGGCGGACACGACCGTCGGCGAGGGGACGGCTACGCTGGGCCTCGTGCCGACACGGAAGAAGAAGGTGACGAGCGGCCGGTCGTTCACGGTCGAGTTCCCGAAACAGCTCGAGGCCGAGAAGCGCGGCGACGCGTGGTGGGCCGAGGTCGACGGCCGCGAGCTCCGCCTGTCGAACCTGGACAAGGTCTTCTGGCCCGACGAGGGTTACACCAAGGGCGACCTCGTCGCCTACTACCTCAACGTCGGCGACCTGATCCTTCCGTACCTTGGCCAGCGGCCGTTGACGATGAAGCGAATGCCCGACGGCGCGTCCGGCGGGTTCTTCTACGAGAAGACTGCCCCGTCGCATACGCCCGACTGGATCGAGCGGTGTCCGGTCCAGAGCGACGACGCAAGGACGGGCGTCATCGGCTACCTGATGGTGAACGATCTGTCGACGCTGCTGTACGTGGCGAACCTCGGCTGCATCGAGATGCACCCTCTGCATTCGCGATGCATGTCCGTCGAGCAGCCCGACTATCTGTTCTTCGACCTCGATCCGATGGGAGCGCCGTTCGAAGACGTGATCGCCGTGGCGCTCCACGTTCGCGCCGCGCTCGACGCTCTCGGCCTCGTCGGCTATCCGAAGACGAGCGGGGCGACAGGCGTACAGATCTACGTGCCCATCGAGAGCGGGTACTCGTACGAGCAGGTGCGCGAGTTCGTCCGCCGGGTGGGCAAGATGATCGAGCGGGCGGACACCGATCGGGTCACGATGGCGTGGAAGATCGAGAACCGCACGGGAAAGGTGTTCATCGACCACAACATGAACCGCGAGGGCGCGAACATCGCGGCGGTGTACTCGCTCAGGCCCGAACCGCGAGCTACAGTCTCGACGCCCCTCGAATGGGACGAGCTCGCTGCGGGCGTCACACCGCAGGACTTTCGCATCGACAACGTGTGGGCGCGGTTCGCGGAGGTCGGCGACCTGTTCGCGGGCGTGATCGAGAAGCCACAGGACCTGACCGCCGCGCTGGAGGCGCTGGGGATGCCGAGCGAGAAGGCATTCCCGGGCGCGCCGAAAAAGGTGCGGAAGAGCGGTGCGGCGAAGGACGATCCCGAGAAGAGCCGAACCCGGACGTCTGATGAGGTCATCGCGGCGTCGAGGGACCCGAATCTCGGCGAGTACCTGCGTAAGCGCACGTTCGGACCGGGCGGCACCACGGAGCCCGCCGGAGGCGAACGGGAGGGCGAGGGCAACTCGTTCGTCATTCACAAGCACCGCGCGACGCGACTCCACTACGACGTTCGGTTGGAACGCGACGGGGCGCTGCCCTCATGGGCCGTCCCCCGCGGACTCCCCGTACAGCCCAAGGACAGACGCCTGGCCGTTCGAACAGAGGACCATCCGCTCGAGTACGGGAGCTTCCAGGGCACGATCCCGAAGGGCCATTACGGCGCCGGGGAGGTCCGCATCTTCGACGACGGCTGGTACGAGGCGGTCGAGTGGACCGACAAGAAGGTGAGCTTCAAGCTCCACGGCCGGAAGTACCCCGGCCTCGAGTACCACTTCGTCAAGACGCGAACCGACTGGCTCGCGCTGCTCGCGTCCAACCAGGACGCGCCGCTGATCGACGTCCCTGCCGCGATGCAGCCGATGCTCGCCGAGGGCGGATGGAAAGCGTTCGACGATGCGAAGTGGTGGTTCGAGCCAAAGTTCGACGGGATCCGCTCGACGACGTACCTGGCGACGGACGTGACGCGGCTCGTGACCCGCAGGGGTCGCGAGGTGACGTTCCAGTACCCCGAGCTGAAGGACATCCACGAGCTCGTCGATCAGGTGAACGCCGTGATCGACGCCGAGATCGTGGCGTTCGACGAGGAGGGACGGAACTCGTTCGAGGCGCTCCAGCAGCGCATGAACCTCACGAACGAGCGCGACGTGAAGCGCGTCATGCAACGGATCCCGGTAGCGATGGTGGCGTTCGACCTGTTGTGGCTCGACGGCAGGCCCACGATCGATCTGCCCTTGGAGGAGCGACGCGAGCAGCTCGAGCGAATCGCCGAGACGGACCAACGGCTCCAGGTGGTGACTCACGTCGAAGGCGAGGGCACGAGGTTCGTCGAGGTGGCGAAGGGCCTCGGGCTCGAAGGCGTCGTCGCCAAGCGGAAGGGCTCGCGCTACCAGCCCGGCAGGCGGTCGCCCGATTGGCGCAAGATCAAGCTGACCAACACCCAGGACTGCGTGATCCTCGGGTGGACGCCCGGCCAGGGCGGGCGGTCGGTTTCGTTCGGCGCCCTGCTCGTCGGGGCGTACGTCGATGGCAAGTTGCTGTGGATCGGCCAGGTTGGAACGGGGTTCACGCAGTCGACGCTCGACCGCCTGATGAGCGTGCTTCAACCGCTCGTTAGGAAGACGCCGCCGGGAGACGATCCGGAGCTGGTGACGGTGAAGGGCGCGGCGTTCGTCGAGCCGCAGGTCGTCTGCGAGGTCGAGTACCTGGAGATCACTCGCAGCACCCACAAGATGCGGGCGCCGTCGTTCAAGGGCCTCCGCGAGGACAAGGCTCCCGAGGACTGCGTGCTCGAACGCCCGGCGAAGATCGCCTAGAACGCTTCGAACGGCTCGAAACCGGCGCGGACGAGCATCGCGCGGGCCTCGCGTTCGTCGCTGCCCCGCTGGATCAGCTCCCTGTAGAGCCGAACGGCGGCGAGCGTTCGACCGCACGCGGGGCAGTACTGGAAGTGAGCGTCCAGCGGCATCCGGCACCACGGACAGCTCGTCAGGTCGATCCGGTTGTCCGGCTCGAGACCGGTATCGGAGAGCGCGTCGAGGTATCCCTTCCCGTAGTCCCACGCGATGTAGTCGTCCTCGCGGACCTCGAACGCGGGCTCGTGCATCCGCGGCTCACCCGTCTTGATCAGGTGCTCGAGGTTCTCCTTCAACAGTTCCCACTCGTAGAAGTGGTTCTCGCCGCAGTCCGGGCAGGCGATGACGACGCCTTTAACGCCCTGCGCCTGGAAGACCTGGCGCATGCCGGAGAGATCCTCGATGTCGGCTCGGACGCTCTGTTCCTCGTTGGGGTCGAGCGAGCGCTCCGGGCCCTCCTCCTCGATCGGTTCTTCCATCGGCTCTTCCACTGGCTCTTCCATCAATCCTCGGTGAGATCAAACGAGATGAACCCCTCGGCATATTCGCACCCGGCGATCTTTCCGAGCTCGCCGGCACGATGGCGAACCCAGCCGTCGGCGTCTTCGACGCCCTGCGACTCGTGAGCATGCAGGGCCTCGAGCTTGAGATCCATCGTCTTGGTGATGTCTACGAACGTATCGGGCTCTTCCGTCGCGAGCCAAAGGTTCGGGACCTCGAACGGCTCGAGCCCCTCGTCCAGGAGCTCGGGGAACTGAGGCCGGCTCGGTGCGTCGGGCATGATCGCGCACATCGCGAGCGTCCCCGCCTGCTTGTGGTCCCAGTGGTTGATGTATCCGCCCTTGCTCCACAGGCGCGACGGGTCCGGAGCGACGATCACCTCGGGCCGTACGCCGCGGACGACGCGGGTGACCGCCCTGCGGGTGTCGAGATTCACCTCGAGCTCCCCGTCTCGAAACCCGAGGAACGTCAGGTCGGCAACGCCGAGGACGTCGGCCGCAGCGCGCTGTTCGCGCTCGCGGATCGGGATCATCTGCTCGCGCGAGACGCCCGGGTCGTTCGAACCGGCGGAGCCGTCCGTGACGACGCAGTAGTGGACCTCGGTGCCCTCCTTCGCCCATGCCGCGACCGTGCCACCGCACATGAACTCGGCGTCGTCGGGATGAGCGAAGATGACGAGCGCGCTCGCGAACCCCATCGATCAGAGCGTACCCGACCCCGTCGATACGACGGTCCTGTCAGCTGCGGCGTTCGGCGATCACGGGCACGCCATATCGCGGGCGAAGCGTCAACACCGCCTGCGGCTCGATCGGTGCACCGGGTCGAACCCTCAGCCGCCATCGCCTGGCGATGGTCGCGAGCACGAGCGTCGCTTCCGTCTGTGCGAACGGTCGTCCGACGCATGCGCGCGGACCCGCGCCGAACGGCATGTACGCGTATCGCGGCCGGTCGTCGACCTCCAGCCACCGCTCCGGGCGGAACGTGTCGGGGTCGCGCCACCACCGAGGGTCGTGGTGGAGGAGCCACGGCGAGACGACGACGATCGAGCCCTTCGTGATGGTGTGCTCGCCGGCGCGATGCTCCGCGATTGCGGTTCGTCCGATCGCCCAGGCCGGCGGACGGAGGCGGAGCGATTCCGAGATGACGGCGTCGGTGTACCGCAAGCGTGGCAAGTCTTCGAACGTGGGCTCTCGGTCGTCGACGACGTGGTCGAGCTCGGCGTGGAGGGCGCGTTCGCTGTCCCGATGCTCCGAGAGTAACCACCACGTCCAGGCGAGCGCGTTCGCCGTCGTCTCGTGACCGGCGAGGAAGAGCGTGAGCGCCTCATCACGAACCTGGCGATCTGTCATGCCATCGCCGTTGTCCGAGGCGTCGAGCAGCAGCGACAACACATCGTCCCCGCGAGGGCCGTTCCGTCGCTCCGCGATCATGCCCTCGACGACGCGGTTCAGCTGCGACTCGATGCGCCGATAACGGCGCATCGTCGGCGACGGCAATCGAATGATCAGGCGGTACAGCGGCGAGTACACGCGATCGAAGATCTCCAGCGCCTCGGTCAGTGCGCGAGTGACAACGCGGGCACGGTGATCCCCGACGCCGATGCCGAAGAGCGCTTCTCCCACGACCGCGAGCGTGAGCGCGGCCATCTCCGCGCGCGCGTCGAACGACTGCCCGTCGCGCCAGCAGTCGGACGTCGACGTGGCGTGGCGAACCATTGCGCCGGCGTACGACGCGATCGGCTCACGGTGGAACAGCGGCTGGATCAACCGCCGGTGCCGCTGGTGGTACTCGCCTTCGCTCGTGAGGAGGCTCTCCCCGAGGAGCATCTTCGTCGCCTGGATGGTGGGGCCCTTGTGGAACGAGCGGTGGTCGGTGACGAACACCCCCTGGACGAGGTCGGGGTGGTTCAGCAGCCACGAGTCGGCGCCCGGAACGCGCGCTCGCACGACATCGCCTTCGGCCGCGAGGCGTTCGAGCAGCCCGAGCGGGTCCCGGCGAAACGCCCGAAGCGTGCCGAGCGCGCTGAGCCTGCGTGCCCCCACCGCCGACGAGACCATCTCGGTCGCGACAGGTATCACCCTTCCATTGCGGCGCCTAGGTTCGCTCGCTCCTCTCGACCGCTGGACCGAGCAATCGTTCGATCCCCTCGATCTGTTGGCGAACGCTTTCCGCACTGGGGCCGCCCGGAGCCGCATGTGCGCGGACCGAACGGACCGCGTCGAGGAGCTCGGCGCCGTTCGGAACACCGTACGCCGTCCACTCCTCGGCCGAGAGGTCGCGCAGCGAGCGCTCGTCGGCCTCGAGCGACGCGACGAGCCTGCCGACGCGCTCGTGTGCCTCACGGAAGGAGACGCCGCTCGTGACGAGTGCCTCTGCGATGTCGGTCGCGAACAGGCCGTCGGCCTCCGCGGAGCGGCGCATCGCGTTCGGGTGGAACGCCAGCGTGGCAACGCAGCCGGCGAGCGCGGCCCCCGCGGCCTCGAGCGTGTCCGCGGCGTCGAACACCGCTTCCTTGTCCTCCTGCAGATCGCGGTGGTAGCCGAGCGGAAGCCCGTGAAGGATCGTGGATACGGCGACCAGGTCGCCGAGGACACGTCCGGCCTTCGCGCGCGCCAGCTCCGCGACATCGGGGTTCCGCTTGTGCGGCATCATGCTCGAGCCGGTCGCGAACGAATCGTCGATCGTCACCCAGCCGAGCGATTCGTCCGAGAACCGAGCCACGTCCGCTGCGAGACGAGACAGATGCGTGGCGCAGATCGACGCGCAGGCGAGGAACTCCTGCACGACGTCGCGATCGCTCACGGCGTCGATCGAGTTCTCGAACCGTGCCTCGAACCCCAGCCGCCGCGCCGTCGCGTCGTGGTCGAGCCGCAGTGTCGACGTGGCCATCGCGCCGGCGCCGAGCGGAGAGACGCTCGCGCGCCGCCGCCACCCTCCGAACCGATCGAGGTCGCGAACGAGGGCCCACGCGTGCGCGAGCAGATGATGCCCGAGCGTCACCGGCTGCGCGAACCGCGAGTGCGTCGTCCCCGGCATGACTGTCTCGGTGTGGTCGCGGGCGTGACCCATCAGAGAGCGCGCACACCGCTCGATCACCTCCCGGATCCGCTCCTCGGCATCGAGCAGCCAGAGCCGCAGATCCGTCATCACCAGATCGTTTCGCGAGCGGCCCGCATGGAGCTTGCCGCCGACCTCGCCGAGCCGCCGGATCACACCGCGCTCGATCGCGGAATGCACGTCCTCGTCCGCGGGATCGAACGCGAACGTCCCGGCGCCGATCTCGTCGCCCACCTCGCGGAGAGCCTTCTCGATCTGTCCCGCCTCGGCGGCGGTGAGCAACCTCGCATCCTCGAGCGCTCGAACGTGCGCGACGCCGGCCTCGACGTCGTATGGCGCGAGGCGAACGTCGAACGAGAGACTTCGCCCGAGCTCCGCGGCCTCTGCAGCCGGCGGTCTGGTGAAACGCCCGGACCACAGCGGCGTCTCGCGCTCGGTCACGCGCCGCCCTGCTTGGACGACCACACCTTCAATGGCAACCCCCACAGCTTCACGAAGCCTTCGGCGTGCCGCTGGTCGAACGCATCCTCGCCGCCGTACGTCGCCAGCGACAGGTCGTACAGCGACGACGTCGAGCGCCGACCGACGACGCTGCAACTGCCCGGCGAGAACCGCAGACGGACTTCGCCGTCGACGTGTCGTTGCGTCTCCTCGACGAACTCGTCGAGTGCCAGGCGCAGGGGGCTGAACCACTGACCGTCGTAGACGAGCTCCGACCATCTCCGCTCGACGCCGGGCTTGAAGTGCGCCACCTCGCGCTCGAGCGTCAGATCCTCCAGAGCGCGGTGCGCGAGAATCAGCGCGAGCGCTCCGGGAACCTCGTACAGCTCACGGGACTTGATGCCCACGCGTCGGTTCTCGATCATGTCGACGCGCCCGAACCCGTACCTGCCGCCGACGTCGTCCACGTTCCTGATGACCTCGGCGAGCGACGAAGCGGCGCCGTCGATCGCGACGGTGGCCCCGCGTTCGAAGCCGATCGTCACCTCGGTCGGTTCGTTCGGCCGCTCGTCCTCCGGGGCGGTTCGCGCGAACGCGTCCTCGGGCGCTTCCGCCCACGGATCCTCGAGGGGACCGCACTCGATCGTTCGGCCCCATAGGTTCTCGTCCACCGAGTACGACGCCGCGACGCGCGCGATCGGGATTCCCCACTCGGCCGCGAGCGCGACCGCCTTCTCGCGCGGGATGCCCGGATCGCGGATCGGCGCGAGCACGCGAAGGTCGGGCGAGAGCGCGCCGAACGACAGCTCGAACCGCACCTGATCGTTCCCCTTGCCGGTGCAACCGTGGGCGACCGCGCTGGCACCCACCTCGCGCGCGACCTTGACGACCTCGTCGGCGATGAGCGGCCGCGCCAGGCTCGACACCATGGGGTACTTGTCCTCGTAGAGGCCGTTCGCCTTGACGGCGCGCGACAGGAACTCGTTGGCGAATCGGTCGACCGCGTCGACCACGCGGACCTCGGCCGCGCCCGCGAGGTCGCCTCGGCGGCGGATCTCCTCCACGCTCTCGTGCTGCCCCACATCGACGGCGACGGCGTGCACGTCGTATCCCTGCTCGGTGAGCCAACGGATGGCGACCGACGTGTCGAGTCCGCCCGAGTACGCCAGGACCGCGCGTGGCGTCACCGCTCCTCACCTGCCGCGATCCGTTCGAGCGTTCGCTCGATCGAACGCGCCGTCCGTCCCTTGCGCGGGACGACGAGGATCGTGTCGTCGCCGGCCACCGTGCCCGCGACGGCGTCGAGCTCCGCCCGGTCCACGGCCTCGCCGAGCGCGTTCGCCGCGCCGGGGGGCGTTCGAATGACGAGCAGCTCGCCCGCGCCCTGCGAGAGCGACAGCGCGAACTCGTTCAGAGCGTGCCGCAACACCGCCGACGGCGGAGCGGCGTCCGCGCGCCCCGGAACGACGTACCGAAGTCCCCTCGCGTCGTGGACCCGCGCGAGACCGAGCTCCTCGATGTCCCGGCTGATCGTCGACTGCGTTGCCTCCAGGCCGAGGGCGCGGATTCGCGCGCGGATCTCCTCCTGGCTCGCGAGGCGCTCCCGTCCGACGAGCGAAAGGATCGCCTGCTGGCGTTTGGCCTTCGTCGCGGTGCCGTTGCGGTTCACGGCGCGTCGCCTAACGCGGTTCGGTCGGGCGTGATCATCGTGCCGACGCCCTCGGGCGTGAACAGCTCGAGGACCAGCGAGTGCTCGACCCGTCCGTCGAGCAGGTGCACGCGCGAGACGCCGGCCTTCAGCGCTCGAACCGCGCTCTCGAGCTTGGGGATCATGCCGCCGTCGACGACGCTTCCGCTCGCGAGCAGGTCGAGGGCGTCCTGGACGCCCAGCTCGGAGAGCAGGTCTCCCGCCGGCCCGATCACGCCCGGGACGTCATTCGCGTAGACGAGCTTGTCCGCCTCGAGACCGATCGCCAGCTCGGCCGCCATCACGTCGGCGTTCACGTTGTACGGATGGCCCTCCTCGTCGGCCGCGATCGAAGCGACGACGGGGACGAACCCCTTCGCCATCAGCGTGCGGACGACCTCGGCGTTCACGCGAACGATCTCGCCCACGTAGCCGAGATCGGGCTCGGCCTGCCGTCGGACGACGGCCAGTCCCCCATCCACGCCCGACAATCCGACAGCCGGAACGTCACCCGCGATGAGCAGGCCGACGATACGCGTGCTGATCTGACCGGCGAGCACCATCGTCGCCACGTCGAGCGTCTCGCGGTCCGTGACCCGGACCCCGTTCACGAACGACGCCTGGAGACCGAAGCGTTCGGAGACCTCGGTCACCTGCGGACCGCCGCCGTGGACGACCACCGGGTGGATCCCCGCGTGCTGCAGGAGCGAGACGTCCTCCGCGAACGACCTGGAAAGCGGCGCCCGCTCCATCGTGGCGCCGCCGACCTTGACCACGACGACCTTGCCCCAGTGCTCCCGCATGAACGGGAGCGCCTCGATCAACACGCGAGCCTTCGCGATCGTCCGTTCGCGAATCTGCGGCGGATGCGACGGCGCGGTCACGTGGAGTACTCCGCGTTGATCTTCACGTAGTCGTAGGAGAGGTCGACGCCGATCATCCGGCTACGTCCCTCGCCGTTGCCGAGCGCCACCGACACGACGACGTCGCGCTCCTCGACGAGCGCAAGACGCGCCGCCTGGTTGCCGCCGTCGAAGTACGACGGCGCGATCTCGCCGGCGTCGATCACCTGAATATCGCCGATGAATCCGTTCACGAGCTGGGGAAGGAACGGTACGCCCGACGAACCGATCGCCTGGAGGATCCTTCCGGGGTTCGGATCGCCGCCGAAGATCGCCGTCTTCACCAGGATCGACTCGGCGATCTCGCGCGCGACGATCTGGGCGTGCTGCTCCGTCTCCGCGCCGGAGACCTCGATCAGGATGACGTGGTTCGCGCCTTCCGCATCCGCCGCGAGCTGGAGCAGGAGAGAGGTGGCCACCTCTTCGAGAGCGCTCGTGACCTCCACCCACGCGTCCGTCCCAGGAACGACGAGGTCGCCGCCCGCCGCTCCGCTCGAGAAGAGGAGAACGGTGTCGTTCGTGCTGGTGCACGCGTCGACGGTGAGCGACTCGAACCTCGGCTCGAGCGTCTCGGTCGCCAACCGTCGGATCTCCGGTGGCGGGACCGGGGCATCTGTCGTGATGAACACGAGCATCGTGGCCAGCTTCAGGTCGGGAGCGATCATCCCGACCCCTTTCGCGCACCCGCCGACGCGGAAGCCCGCGCGTTCAGCCGCGGCGACCTTCGGAACGACGTCGGTCGTCATGGTCGCTTCGGCGAATGCGTCGCCACCCTCATCCGACAGCGACGACACGAGCTCCGGGATCGCCCCCAGGTATTGATCCATGTGGAGCGGCTCACCGATCACGCCGGTCGAGCACGCGAGCACGTCGGAGGCCTCCAACTGGAGGGCGTCGGCGACGGCAGCGGTCGTCCGTTCGGAGTCGCGGTCGCCGCGGAGCCCGGTCCCGGCGTTCGCCTGTCCGCTGTTCACGACGACGGCGCGCGGGAGACCGCGAGACACGCGCTGCGCCGAGAGCCGAACCGGTGCGGCCGCGAAGGCGTTGGTCGTGAACAGCCCTGCGACGCTCTGGATGGGGTCCGCCACGAGCAGCCCCATGTCCGGACGCCCGGACGGTTTCATACCGGCGGTCGTGCCGGCGGCCCGGAACCCGCGGGGGAACGTGACGGTCACGGGTACACCCCCACGGCCGGCAGCGCGGTCGCCTCGTCGAAGCCGGCCATGACGTTCAGGTTCTGGATCGCCTGGCCGGCGGCCCCCTTGACCAGGTTGTCGACCGCACCGATGACGATCGCCGTTCCGGTTCGCTCGTCGACCGTCGCCTGCAGCTCGACCACGTTCGACGCGCGCACGCGTTTGGTGTCCGCCATGGCGCGGGGCGGAAGCACGCGAACGAACGGCTCGCCGGCGTACGCGTCCGCGAGCGCGTTCGAGAGCACGTCGGTGGTCGCACCGCCGGCGGCTTCCGCGTAGCACGTCGTGAGCACCCCACGGACGGCCGGCACGAGGTGGGGCACGAACGACGCCTGAACCTCGATGCCGGTCGACAGGGCGAGCGCGTGCTCGATCTCCGGTGTGTGCTGGTGGAGTGGGACGCGGTACGGCCGAACGCTCTCTTCCGAGGACGTGTAGGTCGTCGATTCGGTGAGCGTGCGGCCGGCGCCCGACAGGCCGGTCTTGCCGTCGACAACGAGGCGGCCCGGCTCGATCAGGCCCTCGCGCAACAACGGTGCGAGACCGACGACCACGGGCGTCGGGAAGCAGCCGGGGTTGGCGACGAGCTGCGCACCGAGGATCTGCTCACGGAACAGTTCTGTGAGCCCATACACCGCTTTCTCGGTCCAAGACGATGCCGGGTGATCGAACCCGTACCAGTGCGGGTACGCCTGAGGCGGTAGGCGGAAGTCGCCCGCGAGGTCGATCACGCGGGCGCCGCTCTCGAGGAGCTCCGGCGCTCGAGGCCCGCTCTCGCCGTGTGGGAGCGAGAGGAACGCAACGTCGAGCGACGGAGCGTCGTCCAGCGGACTGAGCTCGACGCCCCCCAGCGGCCATGCGGCCAGATGCGGATGCACATCGCCGAGCGAGCGACCGGCCGACTCGCGGGCACCCAGGAACACGAGGTCCGCGCCGGGGTGATCGAGGAGCAGACGAACGAGCTCGCCGCCGGTCGTTCCCGACGCGCCGAGCACGCCGACCGACACGCGAGACATCGCTGACATTCACCGCATATTTATGCAGAGCGTGCATGAATCGTCAACAGGTTCAATCGGGGCCTCGACTCACTCCGCCCGATCGAACCGAACGTCGGCCAGTAGCGACTCGGCTTGTTCGACCGCACTGGCCAACCATGCGCCGTCCTGCGCTCCTCGGAGATCCTGACGCGGATACGCGAACTGGTTCAGCGTCTCGTCGGAGCCGAACTGGATCCCCTTCGTGGCGAGGTACTCCCCCACGGCGAACTCCCATGAGAACAGGGCGGTTCCGTCCTCGAACGCCTGGACGGAGTACGTAAGGAACCGGTTCGGGTGGGCGGCGTAGACGCGAACGCCCCGCGGGGACCGCTCGGAGCTCGGCTCGAACCCCAGTCGCCCCAGTGCCTCGTCGAAGTCCATTAGAAGAAGCCTACGTTCGCGCAGGCTCCTCCACCGCCACGTCGTAGTGGTCCGCGTGGCGCTCGCGATCGACGAGGAACCGCTCGTCGTCTGGATAGAACACCGCGACGCGCTCGTCGTCTCCCGCGAACGCACGGACGGCGTCCATCGACTCCCAGAGGGAGATCACCTGGAACTCCGCGCGGTCCCCGTCGAGCCGAGTGAACACGAAGACCCCTCGGTTCCCCGGTGTTCCTCGGAGCTCCTTCACACCAGTCTCGCGGAGGTACTCAACGTACGGTTCGAGGTCGCGGGATCTCGTCCAACCACGCCACGTTCGTGCGATCAACGTCGTCCTCCCGTTCGAGGGCGACTAGCGAACAGCCTTCAACGCCGCCTCCGCAAGCGCTGGCTCGTCGGAACGCGCTGCGGCGCGGCCCCGCGCGACGGAACCTCGCGCCCTCCCGAGGCACGAGCGGAGCTCGTCGGCGCCGTTCGCGACCATCGTCGCCGCCTTCACGATCTTGTTCTCCAGCGTGACCTCCAGCCCGTCGAGAACGGCTGCGACCTCCTCGAGCGCGACGCGCGCGTCACCGGCGTCGCCGAACCGGTGCACCACGCTGTACAGGAACAGCAGCACCGGCGCCGCGGTCGAGTACGGCACGATGACGACGCCGCGGGCAAACGCTTCGGCGTGTGCGCGCTTCAACACCGCGTACGCGGCATCGGGCACCGCCGCAACGGCGACCGGGGACGTCACCGCCGGGTCGACGTACTGGGCCACCTCGCGAGCGCGGGCGGCGACCTGTCGTTCGACCTCGCGAGCGCGGACATCGAGCTCGGCCGGATCCGCCGTCTCCAGCGCCTCGAGCTCGGCGACGGCAGTCCACTTGGAATCGACCGGCAGCCGCCGTCCGTCCGGCAGCTCGAGCGCGAACTCGACGATCTTGCCGTTCACGCGCAGATCGGTGACGAGCATCGTCGGCGGCAGGTGGGCCAGTTGTTCCCGGAGGACGTTCTCGCCGGCCCGGCCCTTCGACGCGCCCCCCGCCAGCACGGACGAGAGCCGCCGAACGACCTCCCAGGACTCGCGCTCGCGCTCGCGTCGTTCTTCGTCCTTGAGCGCGAGCATCTCGAGCGCCCGCCTTGCGCCCGCGAGCTCGGAGCGCACGCGTTCCGCTCCTCCGTCCTGGACCGTCGCGCCGTCGGCGAGCCGGCGGAGCTCGGCCGCCTGGACCTCCAGCCGCGCTTCGATCCGCGCCGTGTCGGCAGGCGGTTGCCCCGGTCGGCGCGACGAGATGGCCACCGCCGCTCCGATGCTCAACCCCACCGCGAGGGCAAGCACCACGTACCCGAACGTCTCCATGGCGCGACCGTAGCTTGCCCCTCCGACAGCGTTCGCGGAACGCGTCCAGCCCAACATGATCGCGGCACGGCGGGTCGTCGCGCTCGGGTAGGCTCAGCAGCCCAGACCGATCACTCCCCTCGAAAGGCAGACCAGGCCCCGCGATGCTCGATGTCGCCAAGCAGGCCGTAGATGCGGCAATGGCCGCCGGCGCCGACTATGCGGATGGGCGCGTCGTCACCGACGAGTCGGAGTCGTTGACCGTGCGCAACCAGCAGATGGAAGGCATAGACCGTTCGCGGTCGGAGGGGATCGGCATCCGCGTCCTGGTCAACGGCTATTGGGGGTTCGCGGCGACGGCGCGGCTCGCTCCCGACCAGATCGATCGCACGGGCACACTCGCCGTCGAGATCGCCAGGGCCGCCGCACGTCTGCCGATGGACCCGATTCGGCTGGCCGAGATCGAACCGGCGAGCGGCACGTGGCATTCGCCGATGCAAGAGGACCCGTTCCACGTTCCCCTCGAAGAGAAGGTCGCTCTCCTCATGGAGGCGACGCGGCGGATGCAGGAGGTGAAGGGGCTCGCGTTCGCCGAGGGCGGGATCGACCTGTTCCGCCGGCAGACCTGGCTGGCTACGAGCGAGGGCACGGCGGTCGACCAAGCCTCGGTCCACTCGGGTGGCGGCATCGAAGCGACGGCTATCGGCGACGGCGAGATGCAGCGCCGATCGTTCCCCAACTCGTTCCGAGGTCACATCGCCGCGGCGGGGTGGGAGCACATCCAGAAACTGGGGCTCATCGAGGAAGCCGAACGCACCGGCACCGAGGCCGTCGAGTTGCTCTCGGCACCGCAGTGCCCCACCGAGGTCACCACTCTCGTGATCGACTCGGGGCAGATGGAGCTGCAGATCCACGAGTCGATCGGGCATGCGGTCGAGCTCGACCGCGTACTGGGCATGGAAGAGGCGTTCGCCGGTTCGTCGTTCGTTCGGCCCGACGACCGGGGCAGGCTCCGCTACGCGAGCGACCTCGTGTCGATAACGGCGGACGCGTCGCTCCCCGGCGGGCTCGGCTCGTTCGGATGGGACGACGAGGGCGTACCGGCGCAACGGCTTCCGATCATCGTCGACGGGGTCTTCCACGACTTCATTTCGAGCCGCGAGACGGCCAGCGTGCTCGGCCTCCCCAGCTCGGGTGCGATGCGCGCCGACGGCTGGCAGAACTTCCCGCTGATCCGAATGACGAACATCTCGATCGAGCCGCGCGAGGGAACGCTCGGGGACATCATCGGCGACACGAAGGACGGCGTGTTCATGACGACGAACTCTTCATGGTCGATCGACGACCACCGGGTGAACTTCCAGTTCGGATGCGAGATCGCGTGGCGGATCGAGGACGGGCGTCTCACGCAGATGTACCGGAACCCCAACTACACCGGCACCACGACGGAGTTCTGGCAGAGCTGCGACGCCGTCGGCGGCCGCGAGGACTGGACGCTATGGGGGACACCGAACTGCGGCAAGGGTCAACCCGGACAGGTCGCGCGGGTCGGCCACGGTGCATCGCCGGCGCGGTTTCGCAACGTTCAGGTGGGAGTGCGGGGGTAGCACGTGTACGACACGAACGTCGGGCCGACCGCGCGACAGCGGGTGTGCGGCTGATGCCCGGCGTCGTCGGGCCCGACGAGATCCGCCGCGTCGCCGCTGCTGCGCTCGAGATACCGGGAGCGGACGCCGTCGAGGTCCTGTTCGTTCACGAATGGGGTGGACTCACCCGGTTCGCGTCGAGCTCGATCCACCAGAGCACGTCGCGCGAGGACACGGACCTCAGCGTCCGGGTGGTGATCGGCGATCGCGTCGGCGTCGCGTCGACGAACGATCTGTCGCCCGACGGCGCTCGACGCGTTGCCGATAGCGCGAAGGAGATGGCCGGCGTGGTCGCGCCCGATCCGCTGTTTCCGGGACTCGCCCCGCCGAATCCCGTCGAGGACTCGTCGCGGTTCGACGAGGGAACGGCGTCGACGTCGCCCGAGCGTAGGGCGAACGGCGTAGCGGATCTCGTCGGGCGCCTGTCGAACGGACTCGTCGCCGCCGGCGCGTTCGAGACGATCGGGATGGAGGTCGCCGTCGTGAACACCGAGGGCCAGTTCTGCTGGGCGCCGACGTCACGCGCGTCGGTCACCACGGTGGTCACCGGAGCCGACGGTGGGACTGGCTTCTCGGAGGTGTTCGCCGCGAGCGTCGATGACGTGGACGCCGGGACGGTCGGCGAACGCGCCGCGGGCAAGGCGAACGCATCGAAGAACCCGCGCGACGTGAAGCCCGGGCGCTACACCGTCGTCCTCGAACCGTCCGCCGTCTCGACGCTCGTCGGGTTCCTTGCGTGGATCGGGTTCGGTGGCCGGCAGCTCGTCGAGGGACGCTCGTGCTTGTCGGGTCGCCACGGCGAGCACGTCGCTGCGGATCACGTGACGATGTACGACGACGCCCGGCGTGCGGACACCCTCGGCGTGCCGTTTGATTTCGAGGGCGTGCCGCGCTCACACGTCTCGCTCATCGAGGGCGGCGTGTTCCGCGACGGTGTCTACGACCTTCGAACGGCCAAGCAGGCAGGGAAGGCCACGACGGGGCACGCGCTCCCCCCGCCGAACCCCGAAGGTCCGTTCCCGTTGAACGTGGTCCTCGAACCGGGTGACGCATCGCTCGAGGACATGATCTCCTCGACCGAACGAGGCCTCCTGGTCACGCGGTTCCACTACTCCAACGTCGTCCACCCGATCGAGTCGTCGATCACAGGCATGACACGGGACGGCACGTTTCTCATCGAGAACGGCGAGATTGCGCACCCCGTGAAGAACCTCCGATTCACGCAGTCGATCCTCGAAGCACTCCAGGCCACGACGATGATCGGCAAGGAAAGCGAGCTCGCCAGCGAGTTCTTCTTCAGCGCGTCGCTCGTCCCGGCACTCAAGATCGAGTCCTTCAACTTCAGCAGCACCTCCGACCACTGAGGCGCCCCGGCCGCGTTTGGCCCGCCTGAACGGCACCAATAGACTGACTGACCAGTCGTTCTCGATCGGAGGGATCAGGCATGCAGGTCAGGGACATCATGCACGCCGACGTGAAGAGCACCACGGCGGACGGCAGCTTCGCGGACGTAGCTGCGATCCTGCACGACAACTCCATCTCGTCGGTCGTTGTGATGGACGGCGAACGCCTCGCCGGCATCGTGACCGAACGCGACCTGGTGAACCTCGTGGCCGACGGGGAAGATCCGCGCTCGACGCGCGTCGGCGACCGGATGACGACGAACCTCGACACCGTGTCGCCGCGAACGGATATCGCCGAGGCCGCCGAACACATGGCTCGGCTCAAGATCCGACATCTCCCCGTGGTCGAGGACGACAAGCTGCTCGGGATCATTTCGATCCGGGATCTGTCGAACTGGGCGGTTCGCGAGCTGACGGGGGGGCACGAGCTACCCGATCTGGAGCGCAGCCAGGCCGCGTTGTCGGCCGCGGCCGAGGTCAACCGGGGCGAGCGGTAGCCGCCGTCACACCTTCGCCGCGCGCTCGAACGGTTCGCGCGGTCGCTCGAGCGACCCGAGCTGCGCGAGGTCGCGAGGGAACAGCAACGCGACGGTCCAATCCGCCGCGATCTTCGCCCTCCGGGTGAGCGTCGGCATCGCGTAGAGGTGGTAGGTGCGGTGCGCGAACCACGCCGGGAACCCCTTGACCTTCACGCCCCAGATCTGGGCGACGCCCTTGTAGTGCCCGAGCGAGCACACGGCGCCGATGTTCCGATGCTCGAACGGCTCGAGCTCTCGACCCGCCAACGTCGCCGCGACGTTCCGCGCGAGGCGGTGGCCCTGTCGCATCCCGTACTGCGCCGTGGGCGGCGACAGCGCGCCCGTCGTTCGATCGGGAACGGCGGCCGCGTCGCCTGCCGCCCACGCGTCGTCCACGCCCCGCACGCGTAGGTAGTCGTCCGTGAGGATGCGCCCCGCGTCGTCGACGGGGAGGCCGGAGGCCTTGGCAAGCGACGACGGGCGGACGCCGGCCGTCCACACGAGCGTGTCGGCCCTGAACGAACTGCCGCCCGACAACACCACCGTGCCGTCCAAGTACGACTCCAGGCGCGTGTTCACGGCGATCTCGACGCCGCGCTCAACGAGCCGGTCCTGCGCGTACGAGGCGAGATCGTCGCCAAGCTCAGGCAGGATCTTCGGCGCGACGTCGACGAGGATCCACCGCGGGTTCAACGGCGCGAGCGAGGGATATGTGCGTATCGCGTCGCGAACGAGGTCCTCGAGCTCGCCGAGCGCCTCGACGCCCGCGTAGCCGCCGCCGACGAACACGAACGTGAGCGCGGCCCGCCGTCGGTCTTCGTCATCGCTCGCGGCGGCGACATCGAGTCGCGACAGCACGTGGTTGCGGAGGTGGATCGCCTCTTGCACCGTCTTGAAACCGACGCCGTTCTCGGCGAGGCCCGGGATGGGGAGGACGCGGGATGTCGAACCCGGCGCGATGACGATGACGTCGTACCCGAGCTCACGCTCCGAACCGTCCGCGAGCGTCGCGACCGCACGACGTTGTGCGTGGTCGACGCGGTTCACGGTACCGACGACGATTTCGCAATGCCGGAGTGTGGTCCGAAGGGGAACCACCACCGCGCGCGGATCGATCGTCCCCGACGCGACCTCGGGAAGGAACGGCTGGTACTGCATGAAGTTCTCGGGGTTGACGACGGTGACGCGATGACCGTCGCGTGCCGCTCGTTTCAACCCGATCGCGGCGTACAGGCCCGCGAATCCGGCGCCGACGACGAGGACGCGTGTACGGGCCATGTCGCTGTAGGGCTCAGCGGTTCATCGGGCTCGCTCGCGGAGCGCGGCGAAGTCGTCCGGGGCGCACAGGGCGCCGCCGAGCCGGATCGGGTCGTACCGGGTGCCGTGACAGTCCGAACCGCCTGTCGGCACCAGCCCGAGCTGTTCGGCCAGCGCGCGGTAGCGTTCGCGCTGCTCGGGCGTGTGGTCGCTGTGTTCGACCTCGAGCCCCGCGAGCCCGGCGCCCGCCATCAGTTCGATCAGGTCGGGCGGGAGCGGCGCCTCGCCGTCCCACATGCCGGGGTGCGCCACGACCGCCGCACCGCCCGCCTCTCGGATCAGACGGACCGCGTCGACGGGCGCGAGCGCGTGCTTCGCGATGACGGCGGGCCCGTCGTCCCCGATCCAGACGTCGAACGCCTCTTCCTCGGACTCGACGTGGCCGGCCTCGACGAGCGCCTGCGCGACGTGCGGACGAACGACGTTGCCTCCCCGAGCGATCTCCAGCACCCGCTCCCAGGGAACGGGGACGCCGAGATCGGCTAGGCGCTCGACCATGAGCTCGCCGCGGCGGAGGCGTTGGTCGCGGAGACGACGGAGCTCGCTCTGGAACGCGCGATCGTCGACGTCGACCCAGTACGCCAGGACGTGAACGCTCCTGCGGTCGTGCTCGGCCGAGAGCTCGACTCCGGGGACGACGTGGACGCCGGCACTCGTGCCCGCCGTCCTGCCCTCCTCGAGCGCCTCGGTCGTGTCGTGATCCGTGATCGCGATCACGTCGATGTCTCGCTCGGCTGCGAGACGAACCAGCTGGGCCGGGGTGAACGTGCCGTCGGAGCGGTCGGTGTGCGTGTGGAGATCGATGCGTGACATCGCTGGCATGCTCGCAGACGGAGCGAGCGCGCCTCAACCGGTCCGTCAGGCAGGCGCGACGAACGCCGGCGTGATCTCGCCGACCGTTCGAACACCCGCGAGGGCCATGGCGTTCTCGAGCTCGGCCCGCAGGATGGTCAACACGTCCACGACGCCCTGCTCCCCAGCCACCGTGAGTCCCCACACTGCCGGCCGTCCCACCAACACGGCCGAAGCCCCCAGGGCGAGCGCCTTGAACACGTCGATCCCCCGACGGACGCCGCCATCGATGAGAACGGGGATCCGACCTTCTACCGCCGCGACGATCTCGGATACGACCGAGATCGGCGCGGCGACGCCATCGAGCTGCCGCCCGCCGTGGTTCGACACGACGATTCCGTCGACACCGTTGTCGAGGGCGATCTTGGCGTCCTCCGCCGTCATGAGCCCTTTGACCAACAACGGCAGCGGCGCGAGCTCGCGGATCCACGCGAGGTCGCGCCACGAGATGTGCGGGTCGAACACGAGCTCGCTCTGCGTCGTGCCGTACGGCATCTCGAAACCACTGCGCGTGTCGCGGTGGCGCAGGCCCCCGACAGGAAAGTCCACCGTGAAGCAAACGCCGGCGTACCCCGCTCCGTGGACCCGGCGGAGCATCTCAGCGGTGAGCTCGCGATCCGTGAACACGTACAGCTGCCACCATTTCGGGAACGTCGACGCGGTACTCACCTGCTCGAGCCGGTCGAGCGCCGTGGTCGACACGACCATGATCGTTCCCACCCGCGCCGCCGCGCGCGCCGTCGCCGGTTCGCCGTCGGGATGCGCGAGCGCCTGATACGCCCACGGCGCGATCAGGATCGGACACGAGAGCGACGTCCCGAGCAGCTCTGTTGACGCATCCGGGGGGTAGGCCCCAGCGAGTATCCGCGGACGGATCACCCACCGCTCGAACGCGCGCCGGTTCTCCGCGACCGTCCACTCGTCGCCGGCGCCGCCCGCGTAGTAGTCGTACACGTCCGGCGGCAACAGCTCGCGCGCGGCGGGTTCGTACTCGTCGACGGTGAGGTACCGACGCTGCTCGAGCATCGAGCCGAGCCTACCCGTCAGCGCGCGCGGGCGTACCGCCTGGCACCGCCGAGATCGCGTGACAGGCCACGCGCAACTTCCTTCACCGCCGCGACGACGTCCTTGCGGACGTGTTCCTCCGGCAGCAACCGCTCGACCGGACCGACGACGCCGATCGCGCCCACGACGCGCCCCACCTGCCCGAACACGGGCGCCGCGATCTCCGCCTCGCCGATGACCGCCTCCTGGTTCTCGATCGCGACGCCATCGCGCCGGATCGCGTCGAGGCTCGATCGCAGACCGTCCAGCTCCACGATCGTGCGGCCGGTGAGGCGCGGAAGCGGTCCGTCCAGGAACGAGCCGATCGCCGGCTCGTCCTGGTGCGCGGCCGTCGCGCGACCGAGCGCACACGCGTGCCACGGGATCGTCGCGCCGACCTCGAGGATCTGCAGCGAGTTGTCCGGCCGGAACACGTGGTGAACGATCAGCATGCTCGTCCCGTTCGGAACGCCCACTCGGACTGCTTCCGACGTTCGCGTCGCGAGCGAGTCGGCCCACAGCAGCGAGCGCGCGCGGAGCTCGTGCCGGTCGAGGAACGCGTTGCCGAGCAGCAGTAGCGCCGGCCCGAGCCGGTACTTTCCCGTCTCGACGTCGCGCTCGACGAGTTCGTCCTCCTCGAGCGCACGGATCAGCCCGTACACCGTCGCCTTCGCAAGACCGAGCCGCTCCGCGAGCTCCGTCACGCCGAGACGCGGCTGGTCGGCTCCGAGCTCGCGGAGGATCGCCGCGGCGCGGCGTACCGACTGGATCATGCGTCACCACCCGACGCCGTGCGTTCGAGCGCCGTGAACAGGAGCGCCGTCGACGTGGCTCCGGGGTCCTGATGTCCGACGCTCCGAGGACCGAGGTACGACGCGCGTCCCTTGCGTGCATGTAACGGGACCGTCGAGCGCATGCCTTCCTCCGCGGCGGCCCGCGCGCGCCCCGCCACCGTGGCAAAGTCCTCGCCCGATCGCAGGCCGCGCTCGAACGCATCGATCGCCGGGACGAGCGCGTCGACGATGGTCTTGTCGCCCGGCTGCGCGGCGCCGAGCCGCTGGATCTCCTCGAGCGCGGCGCGAAGAAGGACGAGCAGGTCTTCGGCATCGAACGTCTCGCTAGTGTCGAGCGACCGTCCCATCTGCCGGATGGCCGAGCCGTAAAGCGGACCCGCCGCGCCGCCCACCGACATCACCAGCGTGGTTCCGACAACCTCGAGCAGCGCGCCGGGCGGCCTGCTTGCGTCCTCGTCGATCTTTCGCAGCGCGGCGGCGAAGCCTCGGTCCATGTTCACCCCGTGGTCGGCGTCGCCGATCGCCGCGTCGAGCTGGGTCAGGTAGTCGCGGTTCCGGTGGATCTGCCGAGCGACGTCGTCGATCCACCGCGCCACGAAGGCCCCGTCGAGCCGTTCCGGCCGTCCCACGCCCAGTCCGTTTCTCCCGACCTCTTCCAGATCTTTTCCCACACACGAACGCCCCTCGGATCGATGAGGCGCGTGCTTGGCGTTCGACCATACCGAACAACTGACGGATATTCCAGCCTCGTAACGAGCATGTTGCGATTTGACGGCGTCTCGCGGCAGATGTCTGCTACGCGCGAAGTGCCCGCCGGGGCACGACGAGGGGGTGATCGGCGAGATGTTCCTCGGCGAGGTCGTAGGGACCGCCACGCTGATCCTGTTCGGAGACGGGGTCGTAGCCGGGGTCCTGCTGAACAAATCCAAGGCGCAGAACGCCGGGTGGGTGGTCATCACCTTCGCGTGGGGACTCGGCGTGTACATGGGTGTGCTCACCAGCCTCGCCGTCACCGGCGGCGTCGCGCACCTCAACCCTGCCGTGACGATCGGGTTCGCCGTCGCGGACGCCACCGAGTGGGCCGACGTTCCGGTGCTGATCGCGGGCGAGTTCATCGGCGCCGCGATCGGCGCCGTCCTCGTGTGGCTCGCGTACCTGCCGCACTGGGAACAGACCGACGACCCGGGGCTGAAGCTCGCCGTGTTCTCGACGGGACCGGCGATCCGCAACGTTCCCGCGAACCTGATCACCGAGATCATCGGTACGTTCATCCTGGTGTTCGGGATCTTCGCCCTCGTGCCTTCGCTGCTCGGCGCCGACGCGGCGGGAGGGGCGGACATCGGTCCCCTCGGCGTGGCGCTGCTGGTGGTCGTCATCGGGATGTCGCTCGGCGGACCGACGGGCTATGCGATCAACCCCGCCAGGGACCTGGGTCCTCGCATCATGCACTTCGTCCTGCCGATCGCCGGCAAGGGCGATTCAGACTGGAGCTATTCGTGGGTCCCGGTCGTGGGCCCGGTCATCGGCGGCATCGTCGGTGGCCTCCTTGGCAACGCGGTGTTCTTCCAGTAGGCCGATGAACGCGCGACGGACGGGTGAGGAGAGGAGCCCTGGATGAAGAAGCTGATCAACAAGCCCGAGGGCGTCGTAGGCGAAGAGCTGCAGGGCATCGAGAAGGCGCACCCGGACCTCGTGCGCGTCTTCTACGATCCGAACTACATCGTTCGCGCGGACGCACCGGTGCAGGGGAAGGTCGCGCTCGTCTCCGGCGGCGGTTCGGGACACGAGCCGATGCACGGCGGGTTCGTGGGTGTGGGAATGCTCGACGCGGCGTGTCCGGGTGAGGTATTCACCTCGCCGACCCCCGATCAGATGGAGGCGGCGACGAAGGCCGTGAACGGCGGCGCCGGCGTCGTCCACATCGTGAAGAACTACACCGGCGACGTCATGAACTTCGAGATGGCGGCGGATTTGTGCCGCGCCGAAGGGATCGACGTCGAATCGGTCCTCGTGGACGACGACGTCGCCGTGCAGGACAGCCTGTATACGGCGGGACGGCGAGGCGTCGGGACGACGGTCCTGCTCGAGAAGATCGCCGGCGCCGCCGCAGAGGAACGGCGCCCGCTGAAGGAGGTCGCGGATATCGCCCGCGAGGTGAACGCGAACGGCCGCAGCATGGGCATGGCGCTGACCTCGTGCACCGTTCCTGCGGCGGGCAAGCCGACCTTCGAGATCGGCGACGACGAGATAGAGATCGGCATCGGTATCCACGGCGAGCCGGGGCGCGAGCGGACCAAACTCAAGCCGGCAGCAGAGATCGTGGAGATCATGGCGACCGCGGTCGCCGACGATGTGCCGTTCAAGCAGGGTGATCAGGTGCTGGCGTTCGTGAACGGGATGGGTGGAACGCCGCTGATCGAGCTATACATCGTCTTCAACGAGGTAGCGAAGTTCCTGAAGGGCCGCGGCATCACGATCGCGCGGAACCTGATCGGCTCGTACATCACCTCGCTCGAGATGGCGGGCTGCTCGATCACCTTGCTGAAGCTGTCCGACGAGCTGATCCGGCTGTGGGACGCGCCGGTCAAGACGCCGGGCCTTCGCTGGGGCGCGTGAGGATCCCGGGAGTGGCGGCGACGGAGGAACGTGTGAGCGTCGGTTACGACGACGTCGAACGTGCGATCCGCGCGTTCGCCGCCGTCGTCGCGGAGAACAAGGAGTTCCTGACGCAGCTGGACTCCGCGATCGGCGACGCGGACCACGGGATCAACATGAACCGCGGGATGAACGCGGTGCTCGGCAAGCTGGAGGGTCAACCGAGGGGCGATATCGGCGCCCTGTTCAAGACGACCGGCATGACGCTCGTCTCGACCGTCGGGGGCGCCGGCGGTCCTCTGTATGGAACGCTGTTCCTCCAGCTCGGCGCGGCGCTCACCGGTAAGCAGACGATCGAATCATCCGATTGGGCAGCCGCGCTCGATGCGGCCGTCACGGGCGTCCAGGCCCGCGGCAAGGCCGAGCCGAACGACAAGACCATGATCGACGCGCTCGTCCCCGCCCGCGACGCGTTCAAGGCCGCGCTCGGCGACGCTGCGTCGTTCGCGGACGCGTTGCGGCGCGCAGCGGAGGCGGCGGAGGAGGGGGTGAAGGCGACGGTTCCGCTCGTCGCACGCAAGGGGCGCGCGAGCTACCTCGGGGAGCGGAGCGCCGGACATCAGGATCCCGGAGCGACCTCTTCGTGGCTGCTGGTGAAGACGATCGCGGACACGTGGACGCAACGCGTAAAGGAACCACGGTGAACAAGGAGGTGGGATAACGAATGGTGGACTACGTTGGCGCGGTCGACCAGGGCACGACGAGCACCAGGTTCATGGTCTTCGACCACAGCGGCAGCGTCGTTGGGGTGGATCAGAAAGAGCATGAGCAGATCTATCCGAAGCCCGGCTGGGTCGAACACGACCCAATGGAGATCATCGCCCGAACGCACGACGTCATCGACGACGGGCTGAAGAAGGCCGGGATCACCGCAAGCGATCTGGCGGCGGTTGGCATCACCAACCAGCGCGAGACGACGGTTGTGTGGGACCGAACCACCGGAAAGCCGATCTACAACGCGTTGGTATGGCAGGACACGCGCACGCAGGGCGTCGTCGACGAGCTCTCCGCGGACGGCGGACAGGACCGGTTCCGCGAGAAGGCGGGCCTGCCGCTGGCGACGTACTTCTCCGGGACCAAGGCCAAGTGGCTGCTCGAGAACGTCGAGGGGGCCCGGGCGAAGGCCGAGGCCGGCGACCTGCTCTTCGGCAACATCGACACGTGGGTGATGTGGAACCTCACCGGCGGTATGGACGGCGGCGTCCACGTCACCGACGTCTCGAACGCGAGCCGGACGATGCTCATGAACCTGGAGACACTCGACTGGGACGACGAGCTGCTCGAGGCGTTCGGCATCCCGCGCTCGATGCTGCCCACCATCCAGCCCTCCTCCGCTGTGTACGGGCAGCTGAAGGGGACGCTCGAGGGCATCTCGGTCGCCGGTGACCTCGGCGACCAGCAAGCGGCAACGTTCGGCCAGGCCGCCTACGACATCGGCGACGCCAAGAACACGTATGGCACGGGCAACTTCATGCTGCTCAACACAGGCACCGAGATCGTGCCGAGCAAGAGCGGTCTGTTGACGACGCTCGGATGGAAGCTCGGCGACCAGCCCGCGATTTACTGCCTGGAGGGCTCGATCGCCATCACCGGTGCACTAGTCCAGTGGCTGCGGGACAACCTCGGCCTGATCAAGAGCTCGCCCGAGGTGGAGGACCTGGCGAAGACCGTCGATGACAACGGCGGCACCTACTTCGTGCCGGCGTTCTCGGGACTGTTCGCGCCCTACTGGCGCGGCGATGCCCGCGGCGCCATCGTCGGACTCACCCGCTACGTCAAGAAGGGCCACATCGCCCGAGCGGCGCTCGAGGCGACGGCGTGGCAGACGCGCGAGGTGGTCGACGCGATGGAGGCGGACTCCGGCGTCAAGCTGAAGGAGCTGAAGGTCGACGGCGGCATGGTCTACAACGACCTGCTGATGCAGTTCCAGGCCGACTCGTTGCAGGTCCCGGTGATCCGTCCGAAGGTCGCGGAGACGACGGCGCTCGGCGCGGCGTACGCGGCCGGACTCGCTGTGGGCTTCTGGGACTCCTACGACGACCTTCGGAAGAACTGGGGCAAGGACAAGGAGTGGACGCCCCAGATGGAAGCCTCGGAGATCGAGCGCGAGTACGCGCAGTGGAAGAAGGCAGTGACGCGCACGTTCGATTGGGTGGAGTGATCCTCATGGAGGAACGGGAACACACGCACGGCGACTTCGCCGAGGGCCAGGAACGGGACGAGGGCGATCACGAGGACGAGCACACCGGCTCGTTCGCGGAGGGCCAGGCGGACACGCACGAGCACGGCGGCGCGCACGGCGGCGACTTCGCGGAGGGTCAGGAGGAGTCCGAGGAGCACGAGCACGGCGAGGGCTCGTTCGCCGAGGGCCAGGAGGACGAGTCCAAGCACGAGCACTAGCGCGTACGCGTCGGGGTGCCCGATGGCAGACTCGCGGCGATGACGAGCGCATCGGGCACCCGGCCGTTCCACGTGCTGATCGTCGGCGGCGGGGGAACCGGGGGCGCGCTCGCGCACGACCTCACGCTTCGGGGCCTCAAGGTCACACTGGTCGAGCGAGGCGAGTTCACTTCGGGGACGACGGGGCGACACCATGGCCTGCTGCACTCGGGCGCGCGGTACGCCGTCGGCGACGCTGAGTCGGCGATCGAGTGCATCGAGGAGAACACGATCCTCAGACGGATCTGCCCGGGAACGTTCGAGGAGAACGACGGGCTGTTCGTCGCGATCACCGACGAGGACATGGAGTACTACGACGATTTCGTCAAGGCGTGCGCCGACTGCGGCATCCCCGCGCAGGATCTGACGCGGGACCAGGCGCTCGCGCTCGAGCCGAACCTCAACCCCTCGCTCAAAGCCGCCGTTCGTGTTCCGGACGCGACGATGGACGCCATGCGGATGCCCCTCCGGTTCTTCGCGACCGCCAAACGCAACGGGGCGGATCTCCGCAACTACGTCGAGGTGCTCGACCTCGTCGTGAACGACCGCGTCGTCTCGGGCGCGGTGGTCCGCGACCACGTGACGGGCAAGGTGGGCGAGATCTCGGCGGACATCGCGGTGAACGCGACCGGCCCCTGGAGCGAGAAGGTCGCCGCCATGGCCGGCGTCGACGTCCCGATCCGCCCCTCCCCCGGCGTGATGCTCGCTTTGCGGGGCAGGCTCTGCAACATGGTCGTGAACCGCATGCACCGCTCCGGCGACGGCGACATCATCGTTCCGCAGCGAGCGCTCTCGATCGTGGGGACGTCCTCGTGGACGGTCGACGACCCAGAGGAGCTCGACGTCCCTGAGGATCACGTGCAGCGGATGTACGAGGAAGGCGCCAAGCTGATCCCGGGTGTGACACGAGCAGAGTTCCGCTCGGCATGGTCTGCGGCTCGGCCCCTCATCGGCTCGCGCGACGACGCCGACACAGGACGCGAGCTGTCGCGAACGTTCAAGACGTACGACCATGCCGAGACCGACGGCGTCGAGGGCTTCGTGACGATAACGGGCGGGAAGGCGACCACGCTCCGCGGAATGGCCGAGCTCTGCGCGGACATCGTGTGCCGCAAGCTCGGTGTCGAAGCGGAGTGCCGAACGCGCGAGACGGTGCTGGCGCCGCACACGGAGGTGTACGCGGCCTGACATGAGCATGACGATCGACGCGCGGACAGATATCGACGCCGCCGGAACGGCCGCACCGCCGGCGGGAACACGCCGGTTCCGTGTGTTTCGGTACAAGCGAGGAGACGAGCGGCCCCACTACGAGACGTTCGAGGTGCCGGTCGGGTACCGAACGACGGTGTTCGAATCGCTCCGGTGGATCCAGGTCCACCGCGACCGAACGCTCGCGCTCCGTCACTCGTGTCTGCACGCGTCGTGTGGAACGTGCGGCGTGCGTGTGAACGGGAAGGAAGCGCTCGCGTGCGCGACGATGGTCCACGACGTCGGACGCGAGATCACCGTCGAGCCGATCGCGAACGTGCCGGTCCTCACTGACCTCGTCGTCGACATGCGTGACGTCTTCGAGCGGTTCCCTGACGAGCATCCGATCGTCCGCGAGAGCGAGTTCCTCGACGGCGCGGATACACCCGACGGGATCGCGAGCTACGAGCGCTACGAGGACTGCATCGAATGCGGGCTGTGTCTCTCGGCGTGCCCGGTGGTCGTGACCGCGGAGCGCTACGTGGGGCCGGCTGCCCTCGCGTGGGGCGAACGAGTACTCGAGGAGCCGCGCGGCGCCGACGTGGCGAACCTGCTCTCGTGGGCGAACGATCCCGACGGCGTCTGGCGATGCCACGCGACCTTCGAGTGCACGGCCGCGTGTCCTTCCGGGGTGAACCCCGCGGCGCGGATCATGTCCCTGCGCGGGACGCTGCTTGGCGGGCGCCTCCGGAGGCAGCCGCACGGGAACGACCCGACGTGAGCGACGCCATGGACGAGCGCCGCGTCCGCGGGCCAGTGCAGCGCAAAGGCCTCGGGCCCCGGCCGGTCGGCTGGCTCGACCCGCGCGGGCGGACGCTCGGCCACGTCGCGTTCGTGGGGAACCGGATCACCGGTCTCGGGTTGGTCTTCTATCTGTACCTTCACCTGGCCGTGCTCTCGTTGCTGCTCCGCGGCGGAGAGGCGTGGAACGACTTCCTGGAGCTCGCCACGACGACGGTCTTCCTTCTGCTCGACGTGCTGTTGCTGTTCGGACTGCTGTACCACGGGTTGAACGGCCTGCGCGTCACGCTGGTCGGAACGGGCTACGTGCCGAACCGTCAGAAGGCACTGTGGTGGGCGGGCGCCGTCATCGGAACGCTCGTGCTTGCCCTTGCGGCGTTCCACATCCTGGGCGAGAGCTGACGTGGCGGTTCGAACGGATGAAGGCATCGGGACGGAACGTCGTGGCCGACAGACGCTCGTCTGGCGGGCGACCGCTTCCTCCGGCGTGGCGCTCGTCGTGCTCATCACCGTCCACATGGTGGCGCACCACTTCGTGGTGCAGGGAACCGGCGGCCTGCGCAGCTACCGGCAGGTGCTCGAGTACGTCGCGAATCCCGCCATCTTCACGATCGAGCTCCTGTTCCTGGTCGTCGTGACCGTCCACGCGATGCTCGGCCTGCGGAGCGTGCTGTTCGACCTTGCGACCGGCGAGCGCGCGCGGGCATGGATCTCACGCGCGTTGGTGGTGCTCGGCGTGGTCACGGTCGCGTACGGCATCACCCTCATCGTCACGCTCGCGTCGCGAGCCTGACGCCACAGCGTGGTCGGCATCGTTCTCGTCTCGCACAGCCGGTCCATCGCCGAGGGCGCTGCCGAGCTCGCGCGCCAAATGGGCGGCGAAGACGTTCGGATCGAGACGGCGGGCGGGCTCGACTCGCCGGACCGGGTGATCGGGACGGATGCGGCCCTGGTCGTCCAGGCGATCGAACGAGCGTGGTCCGACGATGGGGTCCTGGTGCTGATGGATCTCGGGAGCGCCGTCCTCTCGGCCGAGATGGCGCTCGACCTGTTGCCGGACGGCCAACGCGACAGAGTGCTGCTCACTGCGGCGCCGTTCGTCGAGGGAGCAGTTGCGGCCGCGGTCTCGGCTCGGATCGGGTCGACGCTCGAGCAGGTCGCGGCGGAGGCACAAGGCGGGCTGTCGGCGAAGGCGGTACACCTCGGAGCCGAAGCTCCTCCGGCCGACGCGCCGCCCGGCACCGGCGAGGACGCCGGCGGCAGCGCGACGGCGGAGTTCGTCGTTCGAACCGCTCATGGGCTCCACGCGCGTCCCGCCGCACTGCTCGTTCGAACGGCGTCGTCGTTCGACGCGGACGTCGACGTGACCAACCTCGACACGGGGCGTGGTCCCGTCTCAGCACGGAGCCTCAACGCCGTGGCGACGCTCGGCGTCACGAAGGGACAGCGCGTCGAGGCCTCGGCATCCGGTCCGCAAGCACGCGAGGCGATCGACGCGCTGCGGGAGCTCGCCGACCGCAACTTCGACGAACGCGACGAGGAGGAACGGCCCGAACCCACGCCCGTCGGTCGCCGGGACGTGAGCGCCGCCGTTGCCGGCCGAACGCTGACCGGCCTGCCGGCCTCACCCGGCGTTGCCGTCGGAGAGGTCCGCTCGTTCCGCGCGCCTTCGCTCGAGGTTCACGACGCCCCCAGCCGCGGGGCGCACGAGGAGCTCCGGGCGCTCGATGAAGCGCTCTCCGCGGCCCGGCGCGACATCGAACGCCAGCGTTCGACGGCGGCGGGACGGGCGGGCGCCTACCGAGCCGCGATCTTCGACGCCCACCTGTTGCTCCTGGACGACGAGGCGATCGTCGGCGCGGCTCGCGAGGGCATCGCGTCCGGCGAGAGCGCCGCGGTGGCGTGGCACGACGCGATCGAGGCGGTCGCGACGACGTGGGAGAACATCGCCGACGAGTACCAGCGCGCCAGAGCGGCCGACGTTCGGAGCGTGGGGACGCAGGTCCTCGCGCGTCTTCTCGGCGTCGAGGTGCCTAAGCCGAGTCTCGAGGCGCCGGGGGTGCTCGTCGCGCCGGACCTCGCACCGGCAGACGCGGCGGCGCTCGACCGTTCGACCGCGCTCGGCGTGGCGACGGCGTTCGGGGGGCCGACCTCGCATGCAGCCGTGCTGGCTCGCGCGCTCGGCATTCCCGCGGTCGTCGGTCTCGGCGCCGACGTTCTCGACGTCGCCGAGGGCACGAACGTCGCGCTCGACGGCGAGGCGGGGATCGTCGTTCCGGATCCGGATGCCGATACGGTCGAAGCGTTCGAAGCGCGGCGTCGCGCTCGTGCCGACACGGATCGCGCCGCTCGCAAGCGAGCGGCCGAACAGGCGATCACCCGCGATGGCGTCGTCATCGAGGTCGCCGCGAACGTCGGTTCGCTCGACGACGTCGCGCAAGCGCTCGACGCCGGAGCGGACGGCGTCGGTCTGTTCCGCACCGAGTTCCTGTTCCTCGACCGAGACGACGCACCCACCGAGGCCGAGCAGGAGGCCGCCTACCGCGCGGCCGCCGTCGCCCTCGACGGCCGACCGATGCTCGTGCGAACGCTCGACGCGGGCGCGGACAAGCCACTGCCCTACCTGGCCGAACCCGACGAACCGAACCCCTTCCTGGGGGTTCGCGGACTGCGGCTCGGCCTCATGCGACCGGACGTGCTCGACGTCCAGTTGCGCGCACTCGTCCGGGTCGCCGCGGATCACCCCGTTCGCGTGATGTTCCCGATGGTGGCGACGCTGGAGGAACTTCGCGCCGCCCGCGGTGCCATCGACCGCGCCCAGAACGCCGTCGTGGTCTCCGGCGCTCGCGTTGCCGAACGGCTCGAGGTCGGCGCCATGATCGAGGTCCCCTCGGCCGCCCTCGCCGCCGATCGACTCGCTCCGGCGGTCGACTTCTTCTCGCTCGGCACGAACGACCTGTCGCAATACGTGCTGGCGGCCGATCGAGGGAACGAACGGGTGGCGTCGCTCGCGGACGCGCTCCATCCGGCGGTCCTCGAGCTGATCCGCCGGACCGCCCAGGCGGCGGCCGCCGGGGGCATCTGGGCGGGTGTGTGCGGCGAGCTGGCCGGCGACCCACTCGCGACGCCCCTCCTAATCGGCCTCGGCGTCCGCGAGCTGTCAATGAGCGCGCCGGCGATCCCTCACGTGAAGCACGCCGTCCGCGAGACGGATCTCGACGCCGCCGGCGCTCTCGCCGTAGAGGCGCTTTCGCTCTCGTCCGCTACCGAGGTTCGTGAGCTCCTGCGCACGCGCGCCCACATCTGAACTGCATCGACGATCGTCGTGCGTGAACGAGGCTACGATGCCGCGTGACCCGGACGAGTGAGGTTCATCGCCTGAGCACCGCAGCCGACACACGCGCCGCCGTGTTCCTCACGGCCGTTACGTGGCTGCGGATCGTCCTCGTCCCGGTGGTTATGGCGCTCGTCCTTGCCGGGCCGGACACGAAGTACGCGTTCGCCGTCGCCGCCGCGCTGTTCGCGATCGCGGCGATCACGGACTTCGTGGACGGGTTCCTCGCGCGACGATGGGCGAAGGCATCGACGCTCGGGAGCTTCCTCGACACGACCGCGGACAAGCTCCTCGTGTCCGGCGCGTTGCTCGCCCTCGTTGCGATCGATCGCGCCTCCCCCTGGCTCGCGCTGATCATCGTCGGGCGCGAGCTCCTCATCATGGGACTACGCGGCGCGGTCGCGGCCGGCGGCGATCTCGTTCGGCCGTCGATCTGGGGCAAGGCGAAGACGAACGTTCAGTTCCTCGCCATTTTCCTGGCCATCGTTCGGCTCCCCGAGCGCGCCGGCCCGCTGTTCCTCGACGAGTACGTGATGATCGCGGCCGCCGCGATCACGGTCGTCTCCGCGATCGAGTACCTCGTGCGGTTCCGCGCGGCGCTCACGCTCGACCGGTAGTGGCTCCGTCGGATCCGGTCCTCATCACGGGCGGAAGCGGTTTCGTCGGACGCGGCGTCATCGAACGCCTCATCGCCGACGGTCGAACTGTTCGGGCGCTCGCCCGAAGCGATGCCGCGGCAAGGGACGTGAGCGAGCTCGGGGCAACGCCGGTCCGCGGCGACGTGCTCGACGGGAACTCACTCCGCTCGGCGGCCGCGGGGTGCACGACCGTGTTCCACGTCGCAGGGGTCAACGCCACGTGCGTGCGCAATCCCCGCCACCTGCTCGACACGAACGTGAACGGTTCGGCGAACGTCATCCGAGCCGCAGCCACAGAGGGCGTGAAGCGAGTGGTGCACACGTCGTCGGCCGCCGCCATCGGCGAGCCCGCCGGCGCGATCGGACGTGAGAGCACGCCGCACCGCGGGTGGTACCTCTCCACCTACGAACGATCGAAGCACCTTGCCGAACGCGCCGTCTTTCGGCTCGGCGAAGAGACCGGCGTCGAGGTGGTCTGCGTGAACCCGTCGTCGGTCCAAGGACCCGGCCGGAGCACCGGATCGGCACGACTGATCATCAACGTCGCGGGTGGCAAGCTCCCCCTGCTCATCGACAGTGTCGTCTCGATCGTCGACGTTGCGGACTGCGCGCGAGGGCACGTCCTTGCGGAGTCGAACGGCGAACCGGGCGAGCGCTACATCCTGAACGGGGCGACGATCGGCACTCGCGAGGCGGTCGCGCTCGTCGACAGGCTTTGGGGATTGCCCCGCCGAGTTCGGTGGATACCGCCCTTCGCAGCAAGAGCGGTGGCCGCCGCGATGGACGCGGCCGGCTGGGTTCTCCGTCGCGACATGCCGTTCTGCGGCGAGGCGGTTCGAGCGGTCCTGCAGGGTCACCGCTACGACGGCCTCAAGGCCGAACATGAGCTCGGCCTGCGGTACACGCCGCTCCTGGAGACGCTCGACCGGACGCTCTCGTGGTACGCGGCGCAAGGGCTGGTGCCTCCCAGCTCGAAGCGCGACGAATCGCTCTCTTCATAGGATTGCCTCGGAGCCGCGGAACGCAACGGAGGTTCGTAACGATGACCGAGCGCCCCGATCGCAACCTGGCCATGGAGCTCGTCCGGGTCACCGAGGCGGCGTCGCTGGCGGCCGGGCGGTGGGTCGGACGCGGCGACAAGACTGCGGCCGACCAGGCAGCGGTCGATGCGATGCGGGCGATGATCGACACCGTTTCGATGGACGGCGTCGTCGTCATCGGCGAGGGCGAGAAGGACGAGGCCCCGATGCTCTACAACGGCGAGGCCGTTGGGACCGGAGAAGGTCCCGAGTGCGACGTCGCGGTCGACCCGATCGACGGAACGCGGCTCACGGCGGTAGGCCAGCCGAACGCGCTCTCGGTGATCGCACTCGCCGCACGCGGCTCGATGTTCTTCCCCGGGGCCGCCGTCTACATGGAGAAGGTCGCGGCCGGACCCGACGCGGCCGACGGACTCGACATCACTGCGCCGCCCGAGGAGAACGTGCGCCTCGTGGCGAAGGCGAAGGGCGTCCGACCGGAGGAGATCACGGTCGTCATCCTCGACCGCGACCGGCATGAGGAGATGATCTCCCGCGTTCGCGAGGCCGGCGCACGCGTGTTCCTGATCACCGACGGCGACGTCGCGCCGGCGATCGCCGCGGCTCGGCCCAACACCGGCATCGACATGCTCATGGGGATCGGTGGAACTCCGGAAGGTGTCGTGGCCGCTGCCGCGCTCAAGTGCCTCGGCGGTGGGATCCAGGGGCGACTGTTCCCACGGAACGACGAGGAGAAGCAGCGGCTGCTCGACGGCGGGTTCGACGTCGAGCGAGTGCTCACGACGGACGACCTGGTGAAGGGCAACGACGTGTTCTTCGCCGCCACCGGGATCACTGACGGCTCCCTGTTACGCGGGGTGACGTACGACGAAGACGGGGTGCACACGTACTCGATGGTGATGCGCTCGAGGTCCGGAACGGTCCGCTACGTCGACGCGCAGCACAGCTTCGAAAAGCTCGAGATCTTCACGGGCCGCGAATACCGCCGCTAGCTGCGAAGCCGATAGACGCCCCTCGAGGTCTTCTCGATCGCGCCGGCGCGGACACCGTCGGCGAGAGCTACGAGGAGCCGCTTCCGAACATCCGGTGTCGCAAAGGGATCGATGTAGCCATGCCTCAGGGCGAGATCCTGGATCTTCGTCCAGTGCAGCGGTTCGCCCTCCTCACGCAAGACCGCGATCGCCGCCTCGAGAACGTCCACGGCCTACAGCTCGCGTAGCTGCGGGACGACGGCCTCGGCGAACAGTTCGACCATCGACGCGTCCGGCATCGCGAACCAGAGCGGTGCCGGACACACGATCAGCTCGCTCACCCCGAGCTCCGCGAACCGCGTCATGCGTTCGACGACCTCGTCGGGCGTTCCCGCCAGACACTCGGCGCGCAGCGTCTCGAGCGAAAGCCCCCCGCCGACGCCCTTCGGCAATCGTTCTCCGATCAGCTCGTACCGTCGTCGAACGTCGTCCTCGTCTTCGCCGACGATCGTGAACAGCCCGAGGGACAGACGAAAGCTGCTCGGGTCACGGCCCGCACGTCCGAGCGCTTGCTTCGCGGCTTCCGCGCGTTCGCGATATCCCTCGGGCGTCCATCGCCACACCGCGTTCCATCCGTCCGCGAACCGCGCCGCGATCGACAGCAGACGCGGACCACCCTTGCCTCCGACGAGCAGCGGCGGTCGCGGTTCCTGCAACGGCCGCGGATGGTTGAACGCATCCCGCAACCGGAACCGTTCGCTCTCGAACGACGCGGGCTCGCCATCGAGCAACGCCCCGAGGTATCCGAGCGTCTCCTCGAGCAACGAGAATCGCTCCCCCACCGAGCCGAACTCGTACCCGAACCCGGCGTACTCGTCCTCGAACCATCCCGCTCCGAGGCCGAGATCCAACCGCCCACCCGACGACCGATCGATCGCCGTCGCCGACTTCGCCAGGATCGCCGGGTGCCGAAACGGCGCCGACAGGACGAGCGTTCCGAGCCGCACCCGCTTGGTGAGAGACGCCAGTCCGGCAAGCGTCGTCAGCGGCTCGAGCGCGCCGTACCGCGTGTCGTCTCCGCCGAACCGCTCGAGTGTGGCGAAGAAGTGATCGGACACCCACACGGAGTCGAACCCCAGCCGTTCGGCATCGATGGCCACCTGGGCCACTCGAGAGAACGAGATCGGTCCCGAGCCGTCACCGAACGAGTAGTCGTACTGCGGGAGCGTCAGCCCGACGCGCATCGAACGCGAACGCTACAGGTATCGGAGGACGTCGGCCGGCCCGGTGACGTCCGTGCCCTCGGGGATCCTGATGTCCGAAGGCAATTTCAGGCGGGGGTAGATCGCCACCTCGTTCGCCAGCCGCACGCCCGGATAGACCGTGACCTCGTCGCCGAGCGCCACGAAACCCTCGATCGTCGTGGGGTGGAACGGCTCCGAGCGCACCTCCGTCATCGAACCGACGACGGCCTCGACGATCCGCGCCGACGGGCCGATGATCGCTCCGTCGCGGATCTGTGACCGCTCGATCACCGCGTCCCGCTGCACTTCGATGTCGTCGTCGAGGTTCGAGCCGGAGATGCGCACGCCGGGATGGATCTCGCAGAACCGTCCGATCCGGACCGCGGGTCCGATCTCGACCGAGCCGTCGCTGAGCTTCTCCGCGAGTGACTTGCCGCTCGTTGAGTCGCGCATCGCGAGCGTCTCCGGCTCGATCCAAACGTGCCGATCCGCGTCGTACGGCGGACCGAGGAGCCGGTCGACGGATTCGAACCGCCCGTCGAGAACCTCGAACATAGTCTCGATGAAGTCCTGCACGTTCCCGAGGTCGCCGATCCGCCGAACCGGGAACGCGTGCACGCGGTGACCGTGCCCGACGAGCCATGGCAACAGATCCTTGCCGAAGTCCAACCGGCGCTCGCGCAAGCGCTGGATGTCCGGATGGCTGGCGAGCTTCCGAAGGCGCGAGGCGTCGACGAGGTAGAAACCGGCGTTGGTCATGAGCGGCATCTGGCGGAATTGCTCGTCGCTCTCGGCGTGGAAGTGCTCGCGGAGGTCGGCCAGTGTCGGCTTCTCGACGAAGTCGGAGATCCGCCGGTCCTCGTCGGCCAGCATCACGCCATACTTCTCGGCCACCTCGTCCGGCTCACGTGTCATCGCGGCGATCGTGGCGATGGCGTCGGTCTTCTGGTGGGCCTGCAGCATCGGCGCCAGATCGAAGTCGATGATCGAGTCAGTTGGAAATACGAGTGCCGGACCGTTGATGTCCCAGTAGTCGATCATCCGGAGGGTGGAGTCGGCACTCCCAGTCGACAGCGCGTCGTACTTGACCGGTGAGTACTTCACGTCGACGCCGAAGCCTTCGCCGTAACCGATCATCACCTTGATCTGGTAACGGTTCTCCTTACCGTGGGCGATCACGTAGTAGTCCTTGATCCCTTCGCTCGACAGGATCTGGATCACCCAGCGGATCAGTCGTCGGCCGAGGAACGACATCGCCGCCTTGGAACGAAGGTACCCGGGGGCCTTGAGGGTGAGCGGCCGGGCTCGGAGACCCTGCCCGCCCGCCAGGCCGATGCCAACGACGTCGGACACTCCGGGCATGTGCCTTGGATGATAGCCGGGCGAGTTTGGCAACAGGAAATCGGACGAGCGAGAAGGGGGGCCACGTGCAGCCGTGGAGTCGCGACTACGCAGGACGTTTCCATCAATTCGAGCTCGACAGCGAGGCACTCAAGGGGAACGTGCTCGGCGATCCGCACGTTCGACCACTGTGGGTGTACACGCCGCCCGGCTACGACGACGATCCCGAGCGCCGGTACGGGTGCGTCTACGTGATCCAGGGCCTGACCGGACAGGTCGACATGTGGAACAACCGCGAGGCGTTCCGTCCGAGCTACCCGGAGATGATCGACGAGTTGTTCGCGACGAACGGCGCACCCCACGTGATCGTGGTGCTCGTGGACTGCTGGACCTCGCTCGGCGGGAGCCAGTTCCTGAACTCGCCCGGCACCGGTCAGTATCAGGACTTCCTGTGCGATGAGGTCGTCGCGGACGTCGACGACCGGTTCCGAACCATCGCCGACCGCGACCACCGCGGGATCCAGGGGAAGTCGAGCGGCGGATACGGGGCGCTCGTCGTTCCGATGATGCGGCCGAGCGTGTTCGGCGCGCTCGCGTCGCACGCCGGTGACGCGCTGTTCGAGGCGTGCTACCTGCCGGAGTTTCGCGAGACCGCGCGGATTCTCCGCGATGAGTACGATGGCTCGTACGAGCGGTTCTGGCAGGACGTGCGATCCCGGCCGTTCGGAACGAAGCCGTACGACGGCACGCTGCTGAACGACTGGTGCATGGCCGCGTGCTACTCGGCGGAGGCCGACGGTTCGGTGACGCTGCCGTTCGACGTCGCGACGGGCCGACTCATCCCGGAGGCGTGGGAACGCTGGCTGGCGCTCGATCCGGTTCGGATGGTGCCGCTGCACGCGGATGCGCTTCGCTCGATGCGAGCGATCTGGCTCGACGCCGGGAAGAAGGACGAGTACTACCTGGACAACGGCGCCGTCGCCGTCTCGAAGGAGCTCGACGCGATCGGGGTCTCCCATTCGTTCGAGCTGTTCGATGCGGGGCACATGTCGATCCAGTATCGGTACCCGCGGTCGTTGGCGTTCCTGGCGAAGGCGCTCGCGGCCTGACCACGTCGCCGGAACTGATCTGGAGCCGTCTGCGGACGAGGGCCGTCTCAGGCCCGTACGCCCGCGTGCCGATGCTCTGTGGGACCATCGATGGACGCCAACGAGGAGGAATCGATGAGCCAGTACACGCCGACGAACCCAAGCGTTCCGTCGCCTGAACCGGAGACGCCGTCGTGGTCGATGCCCGCGCCTCCCGAGCAGCCGGCGCCGCGCCGGCGCCGGACAGGACTCATCGCAGGGTCCATCGTGGCCGTGCTCGCGCTCGGGGTTGCCGCGTTCGCGCTCGTGTCGACGCAGGGCGGCGAGTCGGCGAACGCCAAACCTCTCGCGCTCTCGTTTACCCAGGGGCAGACCGCGACGTACGCGATCCACATGACGATGGACGGCCAGATGTCGTCCGAACTGTTCGGCCAGATGCCACTGCAGATGGACATGAGCCAGGTGCAGACGTGGACCGTACGCTCGATCGACGGTGACGGCGTCGCGACCATCGAGGTCACGACCTCCGAGCTGTCTGGGGTCGTGAACAACGCCCCGCTGCCGGCGACCGCGGTTCCGCCCATCGAGATCGAGGTCGCGCCCGACGGCCGCGTCATCTCCGCCGGCGGGCTCGCGCTCGGCGGTGCCGGTCAGACCCAGGGCTTCGGGTTCCCCGGCTCCAGCCAGCTCACGCCGATCCTGCCCGACGAGGGCGACCGTGTCGCGCCCGGCGACTCGTGGGAGAAGGAGTTCTCCCAGGAGTTCCCGTTCGGCGAGGGGACGATCGAGTACACGGCGTCGAGCACCTACCAGCGGAACGAGGACGTGAATGGCCGGCAGGCGGCCGTCATCGTCACCGAGTTGACCGTACCGATGGACTTCACGCTGCGCTTCGACGAGCTGATCTCCGCGCTCGGCGAGGACGCGCTCGCTGGCGCGGGTCCGGCAGAGATCGGGGCGATCAGGGACGCGACGGTCTCGTACGGCGGGCAGGGCGAGTTCAGCCAGACGAGCTACGTGGACCTCGACGCGAAGGAGATGCTCCGGACCACAGGCGCCGGTGACTTCGAGATCTCGATGACGTTCGAGGGCATCCCGGGGTTCTCCGGCGGCATCGACTTCTCGGGCAGCTTCACGCAGTCGGTCGAGCGGCGCTGATCGGAGGGATGGTCGCCGGCTAGATCCCGGCGCCCGCCCGACCCTCGAGCACGACCACGCCGTCGGCGTCGACGACGCGCACGAGCGTGTAGCCCGTCAGGTCGCGGTTAGCGAACTGACGGAACACCTCGGCGTGACCTTCCGCGTCGAGCTCGTCGATGCGGCCGCCACGAACCACCTCACCGGCGCCGTTCTCGAACTCGACGCGGTACGGGAGTCGATCGGTGTCGCGAGGGTCGAGGCCGTTCACGATCACCAGCGAGAAGTCGAGGATCCTGGGAGAGAGAAGTTGCAACGCCATCCCGCCACCTAGTCCGTCCTCGGTCGGCGTCAAACGACCGAGGCGGGTCTGGCGGTTCAGATCCTCCTCGGGAACGAGCGGGTTCGCCAGGATCGTTTGGAACGCTTCGAGCGCTTGCGTGCGTTGGCGATTCGCCTCCGCGGCGCGCTGCTCGAACTCGCCCGCCCGGTCCGCCATGACCGCGCCCCAGCCGAGGCTGCCCAACGCGATAGCTGCGGCGAGGGCGGAGGCGGCTGCGCCGCGGGCGCGCCGTGGTTTCCGTGGGGCCCCCGCGGCGCCCTTCACGTCACGAACCACGCGCTCCCGAAGCGCATCGGGCAGATCCGCCGGAGGCAGGGCAAACGCGACCGTCGCCGCCGCGTCCCCGAGCTCGGCCGCCTCCTTGCGGCAGCCGGCGCACCAGCGCAGGTGCCGTTCGACCTCCTCGCGATCGCGAGCGGGAAGGACCCCGACCGCGAGCTCCGGTAGGAGGTCCCGGACCTCGAGACAGGTCACGGCCGCTCCTTGTCGTGATTCGCGCGGCGCACCTTGATCAGCGCCGTTCGCAATCGCGTCTTCACCGTTCCGAGCGGGATCCCGTCGGCCTCCGCGATCTCGCGCGCCGTGAGCCCGCCGAAGTACGCGCGCGCGAGCAATTGCTTTTCGGCGATCGACAGACACGCAAGCGCGCGGATCGCGGCATCGCGTTCCATGAGCGGCTCGTCCTCACCCGGCGTCGGCAGCTCCGGAACTTCGTCCACCAGAACGAGGTGCGGACGGGTTACACCGGTCTCCCTACGGAGCCGGTCGACCGCGAGGTTGTGTGCGATCGTCATGAGCCACGTCGAAAGGCGCCCGCGCGTCGGGTCGAACCGGGCGGCTTTGCGCCACGCCGCCAGGAAGACGTCCTGGGTGAGCTCCTCGGCCGCTTCTGCGCTTCCGAGCAGGCGGAGCCCGAGCGTATAGATGGGGCGCGCGTACCGCGCATAGAGCTGTCGCACCGCGTCCTCGTTCCCCGCAAGGAGCCCCTCCACCAACTGCTGCTCCTCGCGCGCGAGGAGCGGTCCTTCTGGCCGTCCGGCCACTCGTCTCCTCCGGGTATACGGACTGGCGGTCGCCGCGAGCTTGGGGCGCGCCCTCATCATCCCACGCGGTGCGATGATGCGGCTGTGAAAACGCTTCGGCGTGCGTTCGCAATCGCATGCCTTGCCGCAGCAGCCGGTTCGTTCGTCGCCGCGCCGGCCGGCGCCCAGCAGGAGCTCCGGGGTTCGATCGTCCAGCTCGAGCTCCGCGGCGTCGTCGACCCGTTCGTCGCCGACTACATCGAGGACGCGATCGGCGATGCCGAGGAAGAGGGCGCCGCCGCCATCCTCATCACGATCGATACGCCCGGCGGCCTGATTTCCTCGATGCGCCAGATCACCCAGGCCATCTTGAACTCGAGCGTGCCGGTGATCGGCTACGTTTCCCCTGAGGGCGCCCGGGCGGCCTCGGCGGGAACATTCATCTTGCTCTCGACGCACGTCGCGGCGATGGCGCCGGCCACCAACGTCGGCGCGGCACAGCCCGTCGGGCTCTCCGGCGCGATCGCCTCTGAGAAGGCCGTGAACGACGCGGCGAAATCGATCGTCGCCATCGCCGAACGGCGCGACCGAAACGCTGAGTGGGCCGAGTCCGCCGTCCGCGAGTCGTCGAGCGCGTCCGCCGAGGAGGCGTTCGAGCTCGACGTGATCGACGTGATCGCGGAAAGCCAGTCGGCCTTGTTCCGGGAGATCGACGGGACGGTCGTCGATGTCGCCGGTGGGGGCGAGGTCACACTCGAACTCGCCGGGGCCACGGTACGCGAGCGCCCGCCGGGTGCGTTCATCCAGATCCTGCACGCGCTGCTCGATCCGAACCTCGCGTTCATCTTCTTCTGGCTCGGCCTCGCGCTGATCGCGATCGAGTTCTTCGTGCCCGGTGGCATCGCCGGAACGATCGGCGGTCTGTCGCTGGTGCTTTCTCTCGTCGCGCTCGGGATGCTGCCGGTCCAGCTGATCGGCGTGGCGTTGCTGCTCGCCTCGGTCGTGTTCTTCGCGCTCGAGATCCTGCATCCGGGCATCGGCGCGCCGGCCATCGGCGGCGTGGTGACGCTCGTGCTCGGCGGGTGGTTCCTGTTCGATTCGTCGGTTCCGGACGTGCGCGTCTCCCCGCTCGTCATCGCTCCGGTTGCCGCTTTCGCAGCGTTCTTCTTCCTGATCGTCGTTCGGGCGGCGATGAAGCTCCGAACGCGGCACGTCGTATCGAGGAGCGACAAGCTCGTCGGCACGGAGGGAACGGTGGTGCGCGATCTGGAGCCGAACGGTGTCGTGCGCATAGCCGCGGAGGAGTGGTCGGCCGAGAGCGTCGGCGGCACCGCCCCGCGCGGAGATCGGGTTCGCGTGGTCGCGATGGAGGGGTTGAAGCTGATGGTCGAGCCCATCGAGGAGACGGCGCCCACGGCGCCCGCTCCCGTGGAAGGGAGGCAGACGTGATCCCGCTGGCGATCGGCGTCGGCGTCGTGGTGTTTGTGCTCATCATCCTGCTGCCCCAGGCGATCCGCATCGTGCGCGAGTACCAGCGGATCATGGTGTTTCGACTGGGGCGCGCGCTGGGCGCGAAGGGACCTGGCCTGGTGATCCTGATCCCGTTCATCGACAAGGGGGTGTACGTCGACCTTCGCGAGCTCTACCTGGAGATCCCGCACCAGACTGCCATCACCGAGGACAACGCATCGATCTCGATCGACTTCATCGTCTTCTACCGCGTGATCGACGCGGTGATGTCGATCATCGAGGTGGGGAACTTCGCCGGCGCGGCGCAGAACATCGCCGCCACGACGCTCCGGTCCGTAGTCGGGGACATGTCGCTCGACGACGTGCTCGCCAAGCGTGAACAGATGAACGAGATCCTGCGTGTGAAGCTCGACGAGGTCACCGAGCGCTGGGGTGTGAAGGTCACGAACGTCGAGATCCGCGAGATCATCCCGCCGCCCGCGGTGCAGGAGGCCATGACCCGACAGATGTCGGCCGAGCGCACGCGGCGCGCCGTGGTGACCGAGGCCGACGGCGCCAAGCAGGCCGCGATCACCGTCGCGGAGGGCACGAAGCAGTCGGCGATCCTGACCGCCGAGGGCGACCGGCAGGCCGCGATCCTTCGCGCGGAGGGCTTCGCGCTCGCTCTCACCGAGATCTTCAGCTCGGCCCAACGGGTGGACGCGAAGACGATGAGCCTGCAGTACCTCGAGGCGCTCAAGCAGATCGGAGCGTCACCGTCAACGAAGTTCGTCATCCCCATGGAGTTCACCAACCTGCTCGCGGGCATCAGCGGTTTCGCCGAGCGGACGTTCGCCGATGGCGACGGCGCGAAGGGGACGTAGCGCGATCGTTCGACCGCCGTGAGGGGCGTGGCCCTCGCCGGAACCGGCCGGTGTCGGGCGGTGTAGGCCTGGCGTAGTGGAGGGTCGTCCACGGCAAGAGCGCGAGCTCGTCGAGCTCGCACAAGAGGGCGATGTCCGCGCGTACGGAGAGTTGGTCGAACGGTATCGGGAGGTGGCGTTCCGGGCGGCCTACCTCATCGCGCGGAACGCCGCCGATGCGGAGGACGCTGCGCAGGACGCATTCGTGAAGGCCTACTACGCCCTCGACCGGTTCCGTCGCGGAGATCCGTTCCGCCCGTGGATCCTCAGCATCGTCTCGAACGAGGCCCGGAACCGCCGCCGTGCCGCGGGCCGTCGCGACCGGTTGGTGCTTCGGGAGGCAGAGCTCCGCGGCCCGGGGGATGCGACCCCATCCCCCGACGCCGCGGCCATCGCGCTCGAGAGGCGGTCGGCCTTGCTCGCCGCGCTGGAATCGCTGCCCGAACGAGACCGTGTGGTCATCGGCTATCGGTACCTGCTCGACCTGTCGGAGGCCGAGACCGCGCGAGTCCTCGGGGTTCGGGCGGGGACGGTGAAGTCGAGGCTGTCGCGAGCGCTCGGCCGGCTGCGCGAAGCGCTGCCGCCGGGGTTGTCGCTGCCGGAGGGTGCGGATGAGTGACCCGCGCCTGTCGGACGAGGTGCTCGGTCTCGCGCTGAGCGCGATGTCGGAAGACGTCGCGTTCCCGCGAACGCCCTCGATCGCACCGGCGGTCGTCACGCGCCTGCACGAGGAACGCGAGGCACACATCAGGCCGCCCTTCCCGTCGCTGGCGCTTTGGAACCGACGACGCGCGCTCGTATTGGTGATCGTCGGGATCGCCGCGGTGCTGGCGCTGGCGTTCGCGGCGCGGCTCACGCTCGGGGCGGCCGAGATCCGCCTGCGGGAGGAGATCACTCCGTCGGGTGCACCGCTGGGGCCGATGGGACTCGGATCCCCGATTCCGGTTCCGCAGATCGACGACGCCGTGCGCTTCGACGTGCGCGCGCCGGCCGCTCCGGTCCCGGACGAGGCGTACCTCTTCCGAACCGACTCCGGTCGTCGAGCCGCGCTCCTGGCGTGGAACGCAGGGGACGACCAGGTCGCGTTGCCCGGCACGCCGTGGCGGATGATGTTGATTCAGGTTCGAGGCGACGAGCGAACGCTGGTCAAGGACGTAGGGGCGTCCGAAGACTCGCTCATGGTCGGGGTCGACGGCCGGGACGCGTTCTGGATCGACTCGCCGCACGAGCTGATCGTGCTGACCGACGAGGGCGCGGAGACGTTCCTGATCCGCGCGAACGTGCTGATCTGGGCCGAGGACGGCGTGACGTACCGGCTCGAGACGACGCTCGGCCTGACAGGGGCGATCGCCCTCGCCGAGACCGTCCACTGAACGTCCCGGGAACCCGACGGCCACATCCGGTGTAGACGGCACGACCTCACCCGAGAGGAGACGCCATGCGACGTCGCATGCTGTTCGTCATCGCCGCGACCGCGGTTGCGGCACTCGCGGCCCCCGCCGCCCCTGCGGTCGCCGGTGGAGGTGGCTGTCACGGTGACGCCACGACCGGCGAGGGAGACACCGTGGAGATCGCCGACGGGTGCTTCGGCCCGACGACGCTGGAGGTCGACCCCGGTGACACGGTGACGTTCGTCAACCTCGACCCCTACGCCCACAACGTCTCCGCCGTGACGTGGGGACACCTCAACGACCTGAACCAAGGCGACTCGTTCCAGACGACGTTCGCCGAGGCCGGCGTGTACCCGTTCGCGTGCCAGTACCACCCGGGGATGGTCGGCGCGATCGTGGTGGGGAACGGAAAGGCGCTTGCGGGCGGAACTCCGGTCGTTTCCGAGACCGACACGAGCACCGCTGATACGAGCACCGAGGTCGCGGCCGCGTCGACGACGGAGTCATCATCGACGAGTGCCACGACGGGATGGCTTGCGGGCGGCGCGATCGGCGTCGCGGCCGGCCTGGCGATCGGACTGATCACACGACGGGCCAAGCAGCGGGACGCCTGAGGGTCGCAGTCGGCGGTCCGTCGAGGCCGCGACGGCGGCCTCGACGGACCGTCAGCCCTCGCCTCGGGCGACGAACCGACAGATCGTTCGCTCCGCGAACGGCTCGAACGAGGCGAGCTCGAGCCTCGGCTGGAGTGCCTCGAGCATTCCCTCGACCAGCCCGCGATGGATCACACACACCAGATCTCGATGATCGTCGAGCAGATCTCGAAACGGGCAGTCGCGGAGTGAGACCTCGACCGCCCCGCGGCCCGCTCGGCGGAAGCGCGGGTCGAACCCCGCACGCGCCATCGCGCCCTGGAGCACGGCAAGGTTTCCACGCGCCGACAGGCGAGTGCCGGGCTTGGGGCCACCTTGAACGGCGAGATACCGGCCCCAGTCACGGGCAAGGTCCTGGGCACGACCACGCGCTTTCGTGCCGGTTGCCAGGCCGGTGAGGATCTCGGCGAGCAGGCGGTAGTCACGGCCTTCGTGGTCGTCCCGGTCGACGGCCACGTACAGCGTCTGCGGCCGGCCGACCGTCGTTGCACCCTTTCGGGTCTCACGGCGGACGAGTCCCGCCTCTTCGAGGCGCCGTAGGTGCGGCCGGAGCGTGTTGGGGTGCAGCGAGAGCCGGGTCGAGAGCTCGCGTACGGACACGGGACGGCCGGAGAGCCCCAGATACCGGAACAGCCGGAACCGCGTGTCGTCGGCGAGGGCCTTGTGCACGGCGAGCGATTCCGCCTCATGCGTCGGCATCGGCAACCTCCGCCGGGCTGTCGACGCCACCTTCGGCGGCGTCGACGCCCCCGGCAGCCCGACGTACCATGGGACTAAGCACGGTCAGCACCGTCCGAATCAGGATAAGTCCGAGAGGGTCCCCTGTTGTCAGTCGACGTTCAGCCCGTCAGCGAGGAGCAGGTCCGGCAGGCGCTCCGGAACGTGCTCGATCCCGAGATCGGCCGTCCGATCGAGGACATCGGCATGCTCTCCGGCATCCACGTCGACGACGGAAATGTCCGGGTCGACGTCCTGATCACGATCGAGGGGTGTCCGCTCAAAGACCGCATCACGAGCGACGTCACACAGGCGCTCGCGCCGCTCGAAGGCGTGCGTAGCGTCGACGTCTCGCTGTCCCCGATGAGCGAGCAGCAGCGGGCCGAGCTCGTCTCGAAGCTCCGTGGTGGCGCAGCAGCTGCGCCTCAGCAGCAACGAACCTTCTTCACCGACGGCGAGACGTCCGTCATCGCCGTCGCGTCGGGGAAGGGCGGCGTCGGAAAGTCGAGCGTCACGGTGAACCTCGCGTGCGCGCTCGCGGCCGACGGATACCGCGTCGGCATCCTCGACGCGGACGTATGGGGTTTCAGCGTGCCTCGCATGATGGGCGTCTCGGGCCAACCCGTGGGGTTCAACGAGATGATCCTCCCACTCGAGTCGCACGGCGTGAAGGTCATCTCGATGGGGTTCTTCGTTCCCGAGGAGACCCCGGTCATCTGGCGCGGCCCGATGCTCCACAAGGCCATCGAGCAGTTCCTCGGCGACGTGTATTGGGGCGACCTCGAGTTCCTGCTCTGCGACCTGCCGCCCGGGACCGGCGACGTGTCCATCTCCCTCGCGTCGTTCCTGCCGGGCGCGTCGATGCTCGTGGTCACCACGCCACAGGAAGCGGCGCGGAAGGTCGCCGAGCGAGCGGGCAAGATGGCCGAGCGCACACAGCTCCGCCCCATCGGCGTGATCGAGAACATGTCGTGGTTCGTCTGTCCGCACTGCGGCGAGCGCGAGCGCATCTTCGGCGAGGGCGGTGGTCAGGAAGCGGCAGACACGCTCGGCGTTCCGCTCCTCGCCCAGGTTCCGCTGGTTCCCGACGTCCGTCACGGCGGCGACGTCGGCGCCCCGATCGTCGTCACCGACCCCGACTCGCCCGCGGGTGAAGCGCTTCGGACCGCTGGACGAGAGCTGGCGCGAGCCACGCGTTCGAAGGTCGGCAGGCCGCTTCCGCTCATGGCCAGCCCCGGCGCAGTCGCCGCCGGAGGCCACCACGGGCACGCGCACTAGCGCGGTCCTCGACCCTCGCACCCGACGAAGCGACTCTCATCGCCTCATCGTTCGTCGACGATCGACTCCTCGGCGATCGGTTCGTCTTCATCGTGTGGCGAACCCCGAACGGACCACACGATCAGCGAGGCGATGCAGATCAGCGACACGGTCAGACCCGTCCACTGGCTTCCCGTCAAGCCGAACCACAGCTTGTCCACCCGCAAGAAATCCTCGATCACGCGCGACGCGCCGTACCACGCCCCGAACGTGAGCGTGAGGACGCCCAGGCGCCTCGGCGTCCTGGACAACGCGTAGAGCAACAGGAACAGCAGCGTCGCGCTGAACATGTCGTACAGCGCGGTCTGGTGAACACCCACACCCGAACTGAGAAGCTCGCCGCTGGCGGACGTGAGCGTTGCTCCGTTCCGGGTGATCTCGAGCAGCTGTCCGCCTTCGAGCGTGGCCCGGCATACGTCCGCGACGCACCCGAATCCGGCCAGGTCGCCGCCCTGGTACTGCCATGCGAGGGCCCACGACGTGGGCTTGCCGAGGTGGTCCCCGATGATCAGGTCGCCGATGCGCCCGAACGCGATGCCGAACGACAGACCGATCACCGCGCCGTCCAACACCTGGAAGAACGAGTAGCCGTATCGGCGCATCAACGGGACGTTGATGAGCACGGCGCCAGCGATCCCGCCGAGAAGCGTCAGGCCGCCGCGCCAAAGCGCGAGCGCCTCGCCGACCGAGTCGAACTCCGAGAAGTGGCCGATCACGTAGAACAGTCGGGCGCCGATGATCGTGCCGACGAGCGACCAGAACACCATCGAGTTGATGTGGTCGACCGACAGGCCGCGTTTCGGCCCCTCGTGCGACAGGATCCACGCGCCGAACAGGTACCCGACGGCGATTCCGATCCCGTGCGGGCTGATCGCCAGGTCGCCGAACAGCTGGAATCGGTCGATCACCGGCCACCCGATCGCGCCAAGGACGGCATCCATCGCGCGCGAGTCTATCCCCGGCCGATGTAGCGACCGCCGCGACGGTCGCTAGTCGCCGGCATACACGACGCAGAAGCGGTTGCCCTCGGGGTCGGCGAGGATCACGTAGTCCGCGTCCGGCGGCAACTTGTCCCAGTGCACCTCCGTAGCGCCGAGTGCTTTCAGCCGTTCGATCTCCGCTGCTTGATCCTCCGCGTAGAGGTCGAGATGGATCCTCGGCGGGATGTGCACTTCCGAACGGACGCGGTCCAACGACAAGTTCGGTCCGATGCCGTCTCGCGGGCGAAGCAGGACGAAGTCGTCCGTCGTCGGGTCGTCGCGAGGAACGTAGTCGAGCGCGGCCGACCAGAAGGTCGTCTGCCGCACAAGGTCGTCGACGCGGATTACGATCGAGCCAACACGAAGCATCGAGCCGACTGTAACGAACGAACCGTCAGTCGCTCAGCGCGACGCCGACAGCACGGCCGAGCAGCAACCCCCCGACCACGTCGGACGGGTAATGCACGCCCAGGTACGAGCGTGACACGCCGACGAGCCCCGCGATCGCCGCTAGACCCGTTCGGCCGAGAGCGCCGACGCGGAACTCTCGCCCGGCGACGGTGACGAACGCGACCAACACCGCCGGATGACTGCTCGGCCACGACGTTGCGCGAGGTTCTCCGATGAGCAGTCGAGTACCTTCGCGATCGTCGAGGTACGGGCGCGCGCGGCCGACGACTCGCTTCAGTCCCTGACCGGCGAGCCACGCGACGCCGGCAGCGGCGAGACCGCGGGCGGCTGCGCGACGACGCCCCCCGACAGCGAGCACCGCGGCAGCGCCGGCCGATGCCCAGATCGATCCGAGCTCTGTGATGCCGCCGAACAGAGCGTCGGCGGCGGGACCGCGATCGCGGTTCAGCTCCTTGAACGCCCGCAGGTCGAGCTCGCGGCCCTTCGGCGACGACGTCCACGCGGCCACGCCGAGAGCGGCCCCGGTGAGTGCGATGGCCTGGAACGCGTTGCGCGCCTTCACGTGCGCGATGATATGCGACGGTCGAGCGGCGGCAGCCGCTCGAGGAACCGCCGGCGAAGCCGGCGCGACGAGAAGGGATCGGCGGATGCGACGAAGCGACGACCTCGAGCCCGACGATCGTGACCGCCGCATCGAGGGCGCGCAGCCGCCCGAACCGAAACGCGATGGCATCCGGCCTCGGCACGTGGTCATCGTCCTTTTTGCCATCGTCCTCATCGCGTTCGCCATCGCCAACTTCGTACCCGTACGCGTGAGCTTCCTGCTGTACGAGACGCGGGCGCGTGTGGTCACCGTCATCGTGGTCGCCGCTGCGCTCGGGTTCGTCATCGGCTACTTCACGGGGCGGCCGACGCGGCTTCAACGAAAGTGGCTGCGAAAACGCGAGGAAGACCAGACCGACTAGCCGGATCGGCCGGTCTCGATCTCTCGCTTCTGCGCGAGCGTCCCGTGGCGAAGGACGTAGCGCGCGCCGCCGACCGTTCGAAGGCTCCCCGCCGCGACCGAACCGAGCGGACCCCCGCGAAATCGGTAGTCGACGACGTGCTCCAGACGGCTCCGCCCCCGACCGATCGGCTCGACGGTCGACGTGACGCTCCCGTCGATCACGCCGCGGAGCTCCACCGACACTCGGCGCGGGGGTTCCCATTCCAGAATGCGGGCGCGCACCTTGGCCCGAACCGTGAGGAACCGGAGCTCGATCGCGTAGGTCGTGCCCTGCCGAAGGCCGTTCCGCGGCGCGCCGATCACCCGCGAGATGTGTCGCTGCCAGTGCGGCAGGTTCTTCGGAGCCGAGATGACCTCCCACACGCGTTCGGGTGGGGCGTCGATCTCGACGGCGACCGACACCTGGGTCATGCCGCGGACACCGTTCCGCTGTCCCATCCGTGCCACCACACGAATTGGGATGCACGGATGCGAACGACGACCGAGTCGCCTTCGGCCCCGGCCGCGCGCACCACCGCGCGCGCCGACGTCGCGCCGCTCTGAAGCCGATCGACGACGTGGATCTCGCCCTCGCCCCGGGCCATCGCGCCGACCATCTCTCTCGCGCGCCACGTCGACGGTCGGTCGATGCAGAGCGCGACGGGAACGCTCGCCGTCGTCACGTCGGCGAGTGACAGGGTCCCTTCCGGCACGACCGCGTAGATCGCTGCGCCGTCGACCGTCCACCGCGCCGGCAGAACGACGGGTCCGCTCCCACCGTCGACGGCAAGCGCGCCGGCTCCCATCGTTCCCACCGCATCTCTGACCGACCGAGGGATCGCCTCGAACGCGGCTCGGCCGGTCCGCGACGCGCGGAATCGATCTCGACTATCCACTCGATCGTGCCACTCCCCCCATCTCTGGACGCCGTCTCCTTCGACCAATGCTGAACGTTCGATCGCGAGCTCGACGAACACGCGACCCGGGGGCGTCCATGCAAACGGAACCTTGTGCGCGTCGAACGCGTATCCGGCGAAGAACCGCGCGTTCTTCCGCGTGAACCGCGCAGAGGCCATGGCGAGCAGCGGCGCGCCGCTCAGCGAACGGCGCCAGGATCGCGGATCGAGGGCATCGTGCGTTGTGGCCGTACCGGTGATGATCAGCGCGGTGCTCCCTGCACGGACGAGGCCGGAGTACCGAGGATCGGTCCGCCAGAAGCGCGCCTTGAGCGAACGACGAGACGTCGTCACCCACAGTCGCCCTTCAGCGAACGCGAACACCATCGGCGTGACGTGGGGAACGGCTGCCGGTGCGGCGACGTAGCACAGCTCGCCCGCGTCGAGGAGCCGTCCGGCCGGGAGCGGGATCTCGGTCACAACGAGACGGCCTCGCGCGACACGACGGGGAACGAGAGCATCAGTCCGGTCCACACGACGTGGCAACCGAGCGGCGCGAGTGCGCCGCCGCTCCACCACCCCAGCGCACTCCACACGAGCCCGCCGACGACCGCGCTGGCGAGGACGGCCAGGTTGCGGCTCGGGGCATTCGCCGCGACGAAGGCCGCCCAGGCGACGACTGCCCCGACCGACGGCTCGAACGTCCGCGCCAGCTCGGGCTGCGCGAACCCGCGCCAGAACACCTCCTCCGCCGTCACCGTCACTCCGACCGAGAGCACGAGCGCCGCGGCGAGCGAGAGGTCGCCTCGCAACGCGTAGAGCTCCGCCGTGTGCCGACGGAACGCATGCCACGACCGAGTGACGGCCACGAATGCACGCGTGGCACCGTAGAACGCGACGCCCGCGCCGATCCCCACGGCCGCCGCGACGACCGGGCTCGCCTCGGACGACCACACCGGCGGACCGAACACGAACGCGGCGACGGCCAACGCCACGAGCACGGGCGTGACAACGCGCCACACTTCGGACCCCCGTGCCGAAACGAACCACCACGCCGTCGCCTCGGCCACGACTCCTACGGCGACGACCGTCTCCTCCATCGCTCAGCCGAGGAACCCGACCTTCGCGGCGAACTCCGCCGTCGTCGCCGTGATGACGGCCAGGTAGAAGAACCCCGTCGCGGCCTGAACGGCGGACGCCCGTGGCCCACGCAACGTGATCCGGATCATCACGCCGATCAGCGCGGTCGCAGCGACCATGCCCAGCGCGATCCACGACGCCAGACCGGCGGACGTGAGCAGTGGATTGAACTCGGGCGTCGCCTCCGTCGGCCCGAACCCGCCAAGGACGAGCGCGCTTGCCTCGAGCGCGACGCCTACCAGGAGCAGGTTCGTGTACCGGTTGATCGGCGCCCGTGTGAGCCCCCGATCGGTCAGGTACCAGTGGCCGAGCAGCAGGCCGTCGAGGACCGCGCCGAGGAACGCGGCTCCGGCGAGGAGCTGGAGGAACGCGACGAGCCACGAACCATCTGCGGTTCCGGCCATCGCACCGAGCAACCCCACGGCGAGCGGCGCCGCGGCGTACCCGACGAACCGCGCCCACGTCGCGCGTCGAACGACGAGCAGCACGACCACGGCGAGGAGGACGAACGTGAGGGCGGATGCCAGACGAAGCGACCACGTCCCTGCGTCGTCGCCGGTGACGCGTCCGGCAGAGACCGATCCCCACACCGCGGCCGAGAACAGAGCGAGGATCGAGCACGTGAGGACGAAGAACCCGCGGCGGACCTCGTTCCACAGCGGTGTGACGAAGACCAGTGCGAGGCCGCCGGCGACGGTCTCGGCCAGCACCAGCGCGGTCACGCCCGCGGGCCCGCTCATGCGCTCTCACCCATCACGCGCCAGCCTACGGCGAGCGGTGCGGAGCTTCGCAACCGGACGCCCCGGTAGGCTGGGCAACCGTGAACGACTGGCGCACCTACGACGACATCGCGGAGACGTACGAGCGGATCCACGCTCCACGCCTCGCGCAGCCGGCGCGCGACCTGGTCGAGATCACCGGCGCGACGACGGGGACGCGTGTGCTCGACGTGGGTACGGGAACCGGCGTCGCCGCGGAGGCAGCGATCGGTCGAGGGGCCGACGCCGTGGGGATCGACGAGTCGCTCGGCATGCTTCGAGTGGGCCGAACGGCACGGCCGAACGTGCACACCGCGGCGGCCGAGGCGATCGACCTGCCATTCCGCGACGGTGCCTTTGACGCAGTGATCGCCAACTTCGTCATCGCGCATTTCACGAAGTACCAGACGGCGCTGTTCGACATGACTCGGGTCCTGCGCTCGGGCGGCCGGATGACGCTCAGCGCCTGGGCCGACGTCGACGACGACCTCACGCGGGCGTGGCTCGAGCTCGTGGAGGGCGTGGTCCCGCGCCCGGTGCTGCGGTCATCGCTCGGCGAGGCGCTCCCCTGGCGTGAGCGCTTCCGCGAGCCTGACGCGCTTCAGGAGGCGCTCACCGACTCCGGCCTTCGGAGCGTGCGAACCGAGCTACGGACCTATCAGTTCCAGTACGCGCTCCACGAGTACGTCGAGGGGATGAGCACGTGGGCCACGGGCCGCCTCGTCCGTTCGATGCTCGGACCGTCGGGCTTCGGCTCGTTCCTCGACCGAGCCCAAAGGACGTTCGCCGAACGGTTCGCCGACCCCGTCAACGACTTCCGGGACGTCGTGTTCGTCACCGGCGTGAAGCCTTGACGACGAGCAGCGTCTAACGCCGTCGACTGGCCGCCTGCGAGAGCACGTACCTCACGAGCGTCCTGACCGGGACGCCGGTCGCGCCCTTCGGCCAGTAGTCACCAACGCGATCCGAGAACGCGGGGCCAGCGATGTCGAGGTGAACCCAGGGGATGTCGCCGACGAACTCGCGGAGGAAGAACGCCGCGGTGATCGCCCCGCCGTAGCGCTTGCCGATGTTCTTGATGTCGGCGATCTCCGAGTCGATCAGTTTGCGGTACGGCTCGTACAACGGGAGCTCCCAGCCCGGCTCCCCGACGGCATCGCCGGCCGCGAGCACGTCGCGGATCAGCTGACGGTCGTTGCCCATCGCGCCCCACACTTCGTCGCCGAGCGCGACCATGCATGCGCCGGTGAGCGTCGCGGTGTCGATGATCGCGCGCGGTTCTTGCTCCGTCAGGTACGCGAGTGCGTCCGCGAGCACCAATCGTCCCTCGGCATCGGTGTTCAGCACTTCCGAGGTCTTGCCGCCGCGGTGCGTCAGTACGTCGCCGGGACGGATCGCCGAGCCGCTCGGCATGTTCTCGCTCGAGGGAATCGCCGCGATCACGTTCACGCGAGGTTCGAGCAGCGCGATCGCGCGCATTGCGCCGAGGATCGACGCGGCGCCGCCCATGTCGCTCTTCATCCACTCCATCCCGTCGGCCGGCTTGATCGACAGCCCACCGGAGTCGAACGCGATCCCCTTGCCGGTGAGCGCGATCGGCGCGCCCGAGCCGTTCTCGTAGCGGAGCTCGATCATCCGCGGCGGCCGAACGCTCCCCTGCCCGACGCCCAGGATGCCGCCGAAGCCGCCGCGTTTCAGCTCGGCCTCGCTCCAGATCTTCGCCTTGAGGCCAACCTGGCGCGCCATCTTCTGCGCCTCGCGGGCCAGCTCGGTCGGGGGGAGGTCGAGAGCGGGCGTGTTCACGAGGTCCCGCGCCCACATCTGCGACTCGGCGATCACCTGCCCCCGATTGATTGCCGCTCTCGCCGAACGCGCATCGGCGCGCGAACCGCCGATGATCGCCACCTCGCGCAGCTTCGGCGTGTCGCCGTTCGAGTTCGACTTGTAGCGATCGAACCGGTAGGCCCCGAGGAGGATCCCTTCGACGGTCGCCTGGACCGCCTCGTCGAACGCTCGACCGGAGACGATCTGCGGCAACGTCGTGGCGACCCGCGCCCGCTTCGACAGCTGTCGCGCGACCTTGCCGATCCCGCGGCGGCACGCGTCCGGTCCGGCCTCGTCCCGCTTGCCGACGCCGAGAAGGAGGATCGCCAACGCCTCCACGCCGTCGAGTCCGGTGTTGGGCACGAGGAGGTACTCACCGCGCTTGCCCTTGTTGCCTGCCGCCTCGTACAGCGCAACGAGATCGACACCGCGCAGCTGGCGAACACCTGGACCCGGCTCGAGCCCCTCGAAGATCGGAAGAACGAGGACGTCCGCACGCACGGACTGCGGCGGCTTCGTCGAGAAGGTGAAGTTCGGCACCCGTCACTCCTTGTCTTCGACATCCGGCTGAACGGTGCGTCAGTCTAGCGAGGCGTTCCTGCTCGGGCGCGCCGAGTACCCTTCGGCGCGATGGACGCGCGAGACCTTCGAGACCTGGTTCATTTCGACGAGGACGGCCCGCGGCACGAGTCGTTGTTCGAGACCGAACGGATCTGGTCCGAGGTCGTCTGCCTGGAGCGGAGTCAGGCGCTCGGCCCGATCGCCGATCGCGACTCGGACGCGATCCTCGTCGTCGTGACGGGCAAGGTCGTCGTTCAGGTGGACCGTGGACGGAAGCGGCGCGAACAATGGGAGGCCGCGCTCGTGCCGGCCGGATCCGAGCTCTCGGTCACGAACGCCACCGATGATCCGGCGGTCGTGTTGCTGGTCGCGGCTCCGCCCCCGCCGAGGCGAGCGGTCATCGAGTAGCGGGCCTGCGGTTCGGGAGTGCAAGGGCAAGGGCGAGGGCGAACGCGACGGCGAAGCTCGGGAGGCTGGCGCCGAGGCGCGAGTCGAACAGCGGGAACGGCAGCGAGAGCCATTCGGCGAAGACGGTCTCCACTGCGTCCGTCCAGGCTTGCGGTCCGGTGGGAACGCACCAGTGGAACAGAACGAACCCGGCGATCCACGGGACGAGCGCCCTGGCGTGGACGCCGGTGCGCTCGAACAAAGTCGCTTCGCCGTATCGACCGCGCGCACGAACGAAGTAATCGGCGGCGAACACGCCGAACAACGGCACGAACACCGAGCCGATCAGGAACAGGAAGAACTCGTACCGTTCCATCGTGAAGGCGAGCGCGAGGATGAAGGAGATCGCGCCGACGATCCCGACGAGCGCGCGCTGCGAGACGTTCGGCGCAGCGTTCTGCGTTGACACGGCCGCGGAATAGATATCGGCGAATGCGTTGTCGCTCTCGCCGACGAGGAGCGCGAGCAGGACCACGCCGCCGCCGGCGAGGATGACGATCGACGTTCCGATCCCGGCCACGTCGGGCGTCTCGCCGGCCGCAAGCGCGATCAGAACGCCGAGCGCGTAGAACCAGACGTTCCCGATCAGGTAGCCGACGTACGTGCCGGCGACGGCACGTGATCCGGGCTTGGCGAACCGCGTGTAGTCGGCGGCGAGGGGCAGCCATGAGATGGGCATGACGATCACGAGGTCGACCGCGAGCCAGAACGGCAGCCCACCATCTCCGGCTCTACCCCACAGCCGTCCGAGATCGGTCTCCCCGAGCACCCCCACGGTGATCCACACTGCCGTCGCGATCAGCACGTAGATCCCGAACCGCTCGAGCCACCGGCGGACGACGAGGATCGGACCGCCGAGGGCGAGCGCCGTGCAGACCACCGCGACGGCGGCGACCCAGAACTCGCGCGCGTCGAAACCGAACAGACGATCCGACGCGACGTTCGCCACCTCGCCGATCGCCCAGAACTCGACGGCCGTCCACCCGACGAGCTGCAGGACGTTGAGGGCAGTGGGAAGGAAGGAGCCGCGCTCTCCGAGGACCGGCCGGAACAGCACCATCGTGGGCACGCCCTCGCGCTGGCCGGCGAGCGCGACGAGCGCGAGCGGCGCGCACCCGATCACGCTGCCGACGGCGATCGCCAGGAGCGCTTGGGAAAGCCCCAGCGCCGGTACGAGCAGCGCGCCGGTCACCATCACCAGCAGACCGACCGACAGATCGCCCCACAGCACCGCCAGGTCGAGGCCGTTCAGGATTCGGCGTTCGGTGGGGATCGAACGGATCCCCCAGGCCGGTGCCTCGCGCTCGAGAACGCGTTCGATGCGCTCGCTCACGCTCGCCATCTGTCAGCGCTCAAGTCGGGACGACGAACGCGCGAAGGTTGCGCATCGCGCCGCGCATGAGGTGCAGCAGGAACGGCCGGTACACCCACAAGGCGACCTCGCCGAGCACGGGGATCGGCAGCGAGACGTCCTCGACCCACCGGAAGTGTGTCCCCTCCGCCTCTGGGTCGAGCTCCCACGTGCCGGTGCCATGGATGAAGCTCATGTGCGTCATCTGCAGACGGCGCGGCGGGTCCCAGCCGGTGACCTCGAGCTCTTCCGTGAATATCGGGACGTTGAACACGCGGTTCCTCACGGCGATCCGCACGCCGAGCCCCTCGCGGTTGTCGGTCAGCACGCGAACGGAATCGGCGTCGCGGATCCACTCCGACTGCTCCTCCCAGCGGAGCAGCGTCCGCCACGCGTCCTCCGGCGGAACGGGGAGATGCGTGGACGTCTCGACGCGCACCTCGTTATAAACCGACCTCGCGTCGAACCCGCATCGAGGGCATCGTCTCACGGATCGAGAGCACCAGCGCCAACGCGACGAGCGTGGGCGCGGCATTGATGACGAACGACGTCCCGAACCCGAACGCATCGGCAGCCCACCCGGCGACGAGCGGACCGAGAACGAACCCCAGGTCGCCCACGAAGCGGAACACCGCGACGGCCGTTCCTTTCAGCTCGTCCGGTGTGACATCCGACAGCATCGGCGCCGGTGGAACCCCGGCGTATCCGCTGGCAACACCGAGCACCGCCATCGCGATGAAGAACGGCGTCGGCGAGGACGCGAGCCCCAGGACCGCGGTCATCGCGGCGAGCGCCGCGAGTGACGGAACGAGCACGGCGCGGCGCCCTCGACGGTCCGTTGCCTTGCCTGCCGGGAACAGCGACGCGAGCTCCGTCGCGGTGACGATGGCCAGGGCGAGGCCGACACCACCGAGGGTCAGGCCGACCTCCTCGACCCCGAACAGCGGGATCAGCGTGGAGAACAGCGCGCCGATCATCCACGCATAGGCGCCGTTGGAGACGAGCACGGCGACGAACGGGCGCGTCCACGGGAGCCGGCGGAGCGCGCCTTTGCGCGTCTCCTCGGCGTGCCTCGCGGGGTTGTGGATGGTGCGCCAGAACAAGGCCGCCGCCGCGAAGCACGCGATCCCGTACACATGGAGCGGGCTTGCCAGGCCGAACAGTCGCGCGACGACGCCGCCGAGCGGACCCCCCGCGATGAATCCGACGTTGAACGAGCCGTAGTACACGCTCATCACGCGTCCGGAACGCTCCGACGGGATCGTTCGCAGGAGGAAGGAGAGCAACGCGGCGAAGAACAGCGACGAGCCGATCCCCCCGACCGACCTGAACACGACGAGCAAGGGGAACGTAGGCGCCACCCCCGCCGCGATCGAGCTGGCGCCGACGATGATCGCCCCTGCCGCGGTCGTTCCCCGCTCGCCGTACCGGTCGATGAACCGCCCGACGAACGGATCGGCGACGAGTCGCGTCAGATTGAATCCAGCGATCAGCAGTCCAACCGCGTCGTAGCCGACGTCGAAGGTTCTGGCGTAGGCGGGGAGGACCGGCAACAGGATCCCGAACCCGAGCATGATCACGAACGTGCCGACAAGCGTGGCTCTGACTTCGCGAATCTTGAGGACGTCGCGGAACCCGGGATCGCCGTCGGGCATCGAGTCAGTGTAGAGATGGTGCACCGATCGCCGTCCGCGAAGTCGGCGCGTTCACTTCGAGGGACTCGTCGGCGTTCGTTGGTTCGATTGAGTGTCAGTGGCTCGGTGTAGCGTCGCACGCATGTTCGAACACATCACCGATCGCAACTCGACATGAGCGAACTGCGTTCCGCCGTCGAGATGCTGCGGTCGGAGTCGCTCGCGGAGTTGCCCGACGCGCGGATCGAAGACGACTTCGGCGAACTGCATCGAGCGGTCGAGCAGCTCGAGGTCGAACGGCTACGCAGGCTGGCCGAGATCGATCGTCGAAAGCTGTTCGAGCGCGATGGGCATCTATCGACGGCGTCGTGGTTGGTGTCGGCGTTCAAGGTCGCCTGGGGGGTCGCCCGCGAGCACGTCCGGTTGGCGAAGGCGCTCGAGCAGATGCCGTCGGCTCGTGCGGCGGTCGACGACGGCGAAGTCTCACTCTCGTCTGTGCGGGTACTGGCGAGCGCGCGCGATGCCGATCCTGAGGCCTTCGCCCGCGCTGAGCCCACGCTTGTGGATGCGGCACGGATGCACACGGTAGGAGACCTAGCGCGCGTCGCGTCGCACTGGCGCGACGTTGCGGTCCAAGAGCGAGCACGGAGCGACCACGACGCGGATGATGCTCGGCGCCAGACGCTGTACGCGTCGAAGACATTCATGGGCCGGGTCCGAGCCGATGCGGATCTCAACGCCGAGACCGGCGAGCTGTTGCTGACCGCGCTGAACGCCGTACTGTCGGCTGAGGCTCGCTCTCGAAATGGCGACGACCGCTCCCCGGCCGAGCGTCGTGCCGATGCACTGGGCGAGATCTGTCGCCAGTGGCTCGACCTCGCCGACAGGCCGGTCGTGGCAGCGGAGCGACCACACGTCACGCTCACCGTGGGCGTGGAAACGCTGAAGGGGCTGAAGGATTCCACGTGCGAGCTCGAGCACACAGGTCCCATGGCGAGAGAAACGGCAGAGATGCTGCTCTGCGACTGTTCGGTGGCACGGGTCGTGCTTTCCGGACGCTCCGAGCCGCTCGACGTCGGCAGACGGACGCCGGCCGTGCCGGCTTCGCTGCGTCGTGCGGTGGTCGTTCGCGATCGTCACTGCCGCTTTCCCGGTTGCGACCCCAAAGCTGGTGCGACGCCCACCATGTTGTCCACTGGACAAGGGGTGGGTCCACGGCCCTGCACAACCTCGTACTGCTGTGTCGGCGACATCACCGGCTGATCCATCATCGGAAGTTCGTTGTTGAGATCGCTGGCGGACAGCCGCGGTTCTACCGAGCGGACGGCTCCGTGCTCACGGCGGGCAGTCGCGCGCCGCCGTAGCTGAGAACGCCCGCGTCCACCCGATAATGATGCCGCCGCGGTCGTTGACAGGCGCACGGCGCCATCACTTGCGCGGGAGGCATTCGGACGGTTCGATGACGCGATGACTGAGCCTTCGCGTGGCGCCGTCGCGGCCTCGAACCTGGTCACGGCCACGGGCGACGCGGCGACGCAAGGCAGTGGAGAGCAGACCCCGGTGGTTCGCGGCAACGACGTCGGTGGCACGCGCGAGACCGGCGCCCCCACGGCGGTGGCGTGGGACGACGGCGGCGTCATCACGTTCGTCGGACCGGCGGATGAGCTCACCGGCATCGAGCCGGAATGGTTCGAGGGTTGCACGATCGCCCCCGGGTTCGTCGACTGCCACACGCACCTGCCGTTCATCGGCTGGCGCGCCGACGAGTTCGAGGCGCGCCTGTCCGGCGTCACCTACCGTGACCTGCACGGCGAGGGCGGGATCCGCCGGAGCGCGCGCATGCTCGCCCAGGCGACGGACGACGGCGTGCTCGCCTTCTGCGAGCCGATCGTTCGCGAGATGGCCGACCACGGCACGACAGCGCTCGAGCTGAAGACGGGCTACGGCCTCTCGGTCGAGGCCGAGCTTCGGCAGGCGCGGTTGGCACGCCGCCTCGCGGAGATCGCGCCGCAGACCTGCGTCGTCACGCTGCTCGCGGCCCACGCCGTACCCGACGAAATGGATCGAACAGAGTGGGTTCGCATTGCCTGCGAGGAGCTCATCCCCGCCGCCGTGGGCGAAGGGCTCTCCGACGCAGTGGACGTCTATGTCGAAGACATCGCGTTCTCGCTCGAAGACCTGCGAGCCGTCGCAGAAGCCGCGAGAGCGTATCGGTTGCCGCTGCGCGTCCACGCCGACCAGCTCGGACCATCGGGCGCCGCGGAGGCGGCCGTCGAGCTTGGAGCGCGAAGCGCCGATCACCTGAACCACGTCTCTCCCACCGGCATCGAGTCACTCGGGGCTGCCGAAGCGACGGCGGCAGTGCTCCTACCGACGTCGACGTTGATGCTCGGCTCGCCCCCGCCCGACGTTCCCGCGCTCGACGCGGCGGGCACCGCTATCGCGATCGCCACGGACTGCAACCCTGGAACCTCGCCCGTCGTCTCGATGCCCGAGGCGATCGCGACCGCGTGTTCGCTGTACCGGATGACGCCGCTCAAGGCGCTCGCGGCAGCGACGATGAATCCCTCGTGGGTTCTCGGCTTGAGTGGGACGCGGGGTACGTTGGCGCCCGGACGGCGGGCCGACCTGGTGATCCTCGAAGGGGAGGCGTTCCGTCACGTCCCGTACCGCCCGGGGCACAATCCCGTGCGGCACACGTACGTAGGCGGAACCAGGGTCGGGGGAACGGGATGAGGCTTCGGTCGCTGGCGGCGATTGCCGGCTCGTTCCTGTTGGTCGTCGTCTTCGCCGCCGCGGCGGGTGCTCAGGCGACGAACCAAGGCGTCACGCTCGAGGCGTCTGCCACGAAGATCCTGTTCGGCCGCGACGTTCGGCTCTCCGGCTCGATCTCGCCCGCCACCGGAGGCGAGACGATCGAGATCCGAGACTCGTCCGACGCCGTTGTCGACTCGGTGAGGACGGGAGCGGCGGGCAACTTCTCGCTGACGGTTCGCCCTAACGGCTCCGAAACGTATCGCGCGGTGTGGGGGTCCGCGACGAGTGCCGGCGTCACCGTCCGGGTCGCCGCGATCGTCACCGTTCAGATGACCGAGGCACGCCTGTTCGACGAGGTGGTCGTCCGCGGAACCGTCAAGCCCGCTCGACCCGGCAGCCGCGTCGACGTTGCGCTCATCGCGAACGGTCGCGTCTCGGAGGACCGGCGCGTCGAGATCGGGTCAGCCGGCGGGTTCGAGACGCGCCTTCGCGTCATGACGCCGGGAACGGTTCGCGCGCGTGCGTCGTTCGTCGCGGACGATCTGGTTCGCGCAACGGCACTCTCCGCCGCCGACACCCCGCCGTTGCCGTCACTCAGCTCGGGCTCGCGCGGCGTGTTCGTCCGGCTCCTGGAGGAGCGACTGGTCGAGCTGAACTACCGCCTCGCCGACGCCGGGGACGGTCACTACGACTTTCGAACGGCCGACGCGGTCGTCGCGTTCCACAAAGTGCAGCGGATGAGCCGAGTGTTCTCAGTAAGCTCGGCGACGTGGCGCGCCCTGGCCCACCCGATCCGTCCGCGACCCGAACGCGACTGGTCCGGGTTCCACATCGAGGTCGACCAGACGCGTCAGGTCCTCTACACGGTTCGCGACGGCGAGGTCACCAACATCCTGCACGTCTCGACGGGCGCGAACGGCGCGACGCGCGACGGCTCGTTCCAGGTGTTCCGCAAGCTCGCCGGCCACAGCGAGAACCGTCTGTACTACCCGAGCTACTTCGACGGACTGCGTGCGCTCCACGGATGGACCGAGGTCCCGACGTACGCCGCCAGTCACGGCTGCGTTCGGATCCCCTATTGGAACGCGATCTGGACGTACCGCCAGGCGGAGTACGGAACCCCCGTCGTCGTCTACCACTAGCTCAGCAGGTGAGGTGAAGGGCCGCCGCGGTCTTTGCGGGGTCGCAGGCCGCGAATCGTCGTACGGCCTCCTCTGTCGGGTAGGTCTCGACGTCGATCCCACGCCGGCGGAGCTCGGCGAGCGCTGCCGAGTCCGGACGCATCCGCGACGCGGCTCCACACCCGACGACGAGCCGCTCCGGAAGCTCATCGAGGACGTCGTCCAGATCGTCGAGCGCCAACGCGTGACCGTCTCGCCGCCACCAGCTCGCGACGACACGCCCTGGTAGGACGATCACATCACGGGCGTGTGACTCTCCGTCCACGAGGACGTGCCCAAACCGGTAGCCGCTGATCCGACCCATGACCGTATGGTCCCCCGAACCGCGCAGCGACGAAACCCACTCCGATGAGCGGGTCGCTAATCCAGCGGGCCGACCGCTCCCTCGGCCGCGTCGAGCAAGGCTCCCGAGCGAACGAGCTCGGTAACCGCGGCGATGTCGTCGCCCAGCTCACGGTCCTCGTCGAGGAACGCGACGCGAGCGCGGATCGCTTCTCTCGCCGCACGCGTTCCTGCCGCAGACTCCAGCGCCGCGCGCAGATCCAGCGCTTGTGCCGCGGCGAACGCCTCGAGCGCGATGACGATCTCGGCGTTCGTCACCACCTCCCGAGCGTGTCTCGCCGACGTCATACCCATGCTGACGTGATCTTCCTGACCGGCCGAGGACGGGATCGAATCGACGGACGCGGGATGGGCGAGCGTCTTGCACTCGGAGACGAGCGATGCGGCTGTGTACTGCACGAGCATGAACCCAGAGTTCAGGCCGGTGTCCTCGACCAGGAACGCAGGGAGGCCGTTGTTGCGTGCCGGGTCGAGCAGCCGGTACAGGCGCCGTTCGGCAACACTCGCGAGAGGGACGATCGCCGTGGCGAGGGTGTCGAGCGCAACGGCGACGGGCTGGCCGTGGAAGTTCCCGCCGGAGAGAACCTCGCCGGCGTCGGGCAGGACGATCGGATTGTCCGAGACCGCGTTCGCCTCGACGTCGAGGATCGAGGTCGTGAACCGGAGCGCCTCGCGCGTGGCCCCGTTCACCTGTGGTGCGCACCGGATCGAGTACGCGTCCTGAACGAGGTGCGGACTGTCGCGGTGTGAGGCGACGATGGCGCTGCCATCGAGCAGTCGCCGCAGGTTCGACGTGGACGCCACGACGCCCGGATGTGGTCGCAACGCGGCGAGTCGTTCGTCGAAGACGCGATCCGACCCGAGTGCGGCTTCGATGGTCATCGCCGCGACGACGTCGCTCGTCTTCACGAGCCGCTCGACGCGATCGGCGGCGAGGATCCCGACGGCCAACATGCCCTGTGTGCCGTTCACCAGCGCCAGCCCTTCCTTGGCGCTGAGCTCGAGCGGCTCGAGGCCCGCGGCGGCAAGGGCATCACGTGCCGAGAGGCGTGTGCCGTCCCGAACGATCTCGCCGCGGCCGAGCAACGTGAGTGACAGGTTCGCCAGCGGCGCGAGGTCGCCCGACGCACCGAGCGATCCCTGCTCCGGAACGACGGGAACGAGGTCCCGGTTGAGCATCTCGACCATCCGCTCGACGAGCTCGACGCGGACGCCCGAGTGCCCGAGCGCGAGGACGTGTGCCCGGAGCAGCAGCATCGCGCGCGCCTCCTCGCGGGAGAGCGGCCGGCCCACCGAGGTCGCGTGCGAGCGGACGATGTGCTGCTGGAGCGCGTCCGCCCGTTGGGGTTCGATCCGAACGTTCGCCAGGCTGCCGAAGCCGGTCGTGACGCCGTAGACGGTCGCGTTCGACTCGATCGCAGACTCGATCACCGAGCGGGCGGCTCGGATCCGGTCGGCGGCGGCGTCCGAAAGCTCCACCGTCTCGCCGTGCGCGACCTCGACGACGTCGTGCAATGAAAGCCGCTCGCCGACACGGACAGGCACGGCGGCAAGGCTACGGTCGCGGCGCGTGGCCGGGCAACCGCCGTACGCTGGGACAGACGATGCTCGGACCCTTCGACGATCTCGATCCCGACGACCCCCGCGGGGAGATCGTCCCGTCGACCGCGCTATCCGGACCGGCGACGACGTCGCGCGACAACTCACGGACATCGCAACGACGCCGATCCGCGGACGAGCCAGGAGCGGTGACGGCCTTCTCCCGCGGAGCGATTCGGCGTTGTCCGCGGTGCGGCGGTGGGCGCCTGTTCGAGACGTGGTTCAGGATCAAACGCCGATGCCCGCGCTGCGGCCTCCGCCTGGAACGAGAGGAGGGCGGGTTCCTCGGCGCGATGACGATCAACTATGCGGTCACGGCGGCCGTCTGGCTGATCGTCCTGATCTTTTGGTTGGTCGTCGACCTGCCAGACGTCCACGTCCTGTGGCTCACCCTCGCGTCGATCGGCGTGGCCATCGCCGTCCCTCTGCTGTTCTGGCCGTTTTCGAAGACGACCTGGGCGGCCGTCGACTACCTCGTCTACCGAACCGATCCGGAGTACGCGTCACGGGAAGCGGCCGACCGCGCGAGCGGCAACGGCGGCCGCGCCTAGTCGCTACTCGCGCCAGGGAAGGCGGACGCCGCGCTCGGCCGCGACGGCCAGCGCCTCCTCGTAGCCGGCATCGGCATGACGAACCACGCCCGTCCCGGGGTCCGATGTGAGCACGCGCGCGAGGCGCTCAGCAGCGTCGTCCGTTCCGTCGGCGACGACCACCATGCCGGCGTGGATCGAGTAGCCGATGCCGACGCCGCCGCCGTGGTGCACGCTCACCCAGTGCGCCCCGGCGGCGGTGTTCACCAACGCGTTCAGGATCGGCCAGTCGGCGATGGCGTCCGAGCCATCTTTCATCGCCTCGGTTTCGCGGTACGGGCTCGCCACACTTCCCGAGTCGAGGTGGTCACGTCCGATCACGATCGGTGCGGACAGCTCGCCGGACCGAACCATCTCGTTGAACCGGAGCCCGGCTTTCGCACGCTCCCCGTAACCGAGCCAGCAGATCCGCGCCGGCAACCCCTGGAACGTGACGCGCTCCTCGGCCATGTCCAACCACCGTCGGAGCCGTTCGTTGTCGGGGAACAGCTGGGCGACCGCGACGTCCGTCTTGTGGATGTCCTCGGGGTCGCCTGAGAGCGCGACCCACCGGAACGGTCCCTTGCCCTCGAAGAACATCGGGCGCACGAACGCGGGAACGAACCCCGGGTACGCGTAGGCGCGATCGCGCAAGAGCCCCCCGGCGGCGGCGCCCGCTCGGAGGTTGTTCCCGTAGTCGAACACGACCGCGCCGCCGTCCTGAAAGGCGACCATCGCCTCGACGTGACGAGCCATTGACTCGTATGCGCGACGTTCGTACTCCTGCGGATCGGACGAGCGGAGCGAATCGGCTTCCTCCGGCGACACGCCGGCGGGGACGTACCCGCCGAGCGGATCGTGCGCGCTCGTTTGATCGGTCACCAGGTCTGGCCCGAACCCACGCCGCACGAGCTCCGGTAACACCTCTGCGCAGTTGCCGACGACTCCGATCGAGACCGCCTCGCCGGCTTCCCTCGCTTCAGAAGCCCATCGAACGGCTTCGTCGAGATCAGCCGTCTCGCGGTCGAGGTATCTGGTCTTGATCCGACGTTCGATCCTCGCCGGATCGACATCGACGCACAGCGCGACGCCCTCGTTCATCGTCACCGCGAGCGGCTGCGCGCCGCCCATGCCGCCGAGCCCGCCGGTCAGCGTGATCGTCCCGCGCAGCGAGCCGTCGAAGCTCTGCGACGCAGCTTCGGCGAACGTCTCGAACGTTCCTTGCAAGATGCCTTGCGAGCCGATGTAGATCCACGAGCCCGCGGTCATCTGGCCGTACATCGTGAGCCCGGCGGCCTCCAACTCGCGGAATGTGTCCCAATCGGCCCACTTCGGCACGAGCATCGCGTTCGAGATCAACACGCGCGGCGCCATCGGATGCGTTCGAAACACGGCGACCGGCTTTCCCGATTGCACGAGCAGCGTCTCGTCGCTCTCCAGATCTCGGAGGGTCCGGACGATGGCGTCGAACGCCTCCCAGGACCTCGCCGCGCGTCCGGTTCCGCCGTAGACGACCAGGTCTTCGGGCCGCTCGGCGACGTCCGGGTCCAGGTTGTTCATCAACATCCGGAGCGCCCCCTCCTGCGGCCACGCTTTGCACGTCAGCTGGTTGCCGCGTGGAGCCCGGATCTCGCGAGACGACATCTCGCTCGGGATGATAGGTCGCCGTTCCAGACGCAGCCGACGGCCGAGCGCGGCGGCGGCGCCAACCGCTCTGCGGGTGTGGGTGCCGGGTCGTTGCTTGCCGGGGCACCCTGCCATACCGTCGCGGCCGTGGCCGACGCGCCGATCCGGGTGATGGTCGCCGACGATGAAGCGGTCATTCGAGACACGCTCGCCGAGCTGGTCGCCTCAGATCCGGCGCTCGAGCTCGTCGGCTCCGCTCGGAACGCCGATGAGGCCATCGCCGTCGCCGAGGCGACGCACCCCGACGTTGCTCTCGTCGACGTCCGGATGCCGGGTGGCGGTGGGATGCGAGTGGCGGAGGTCGTCCACTCGAGCCTGCCGAAGACGCGGGTGCTCGCGCTCACCGTGGCCGCCGATCGCACGACCGTCGTTCACATGCTCGAGAGCGGGGCCGTCGGCTACCTGGTGAAGGGAACGGCGCCGACGGAGATCGTGGCGTCGATCGTGCGCGCCGCGCGCGGCCAGCCGAGCATCTCGCCGGACGTGATGACCGGCCTGGTGAAGGGTCTGGCCGAACAGCTCCAGCGCGAGGAGACCGAGTCGATCGAACTGCAGGCGCGAACCGCCCTGATCACCGCGGCGATGGAGGGCGACGGGCGTTCGATCGTGTACCAGCCGATCGTCGAGCTCGAGGACCACAGCGTCGTCGGGATGGAGGCGCTCTCCCGATTCAACGACACCGAGTCTGATTGGACCGTCGATCGATGGTTCGCCGTGGCAGCGGAGATCGGGCTCGGCGCCGAGCTGGAGCTCGCGTGTGCACGAACGGCGCTGTCCGACCTCGACATGATCCCGCTCGACCGGTTCGTCTCCGTGAACCTGTCCCACCGCGCGGCGGAGTCGGAAGGGTTGCTCGAGCTCCTCGACGCGGTCGAGGCGGACCGGGTCGTCGTCGAGCTCACCGAACACGAAGCCGTCGAGGACTATGACCGGCTGATGGCGGCCGTTGCCCGGGTCCGCGATCGGGGGACACGCGTGGCCATCGATGACGCCGGGGCGGGGTTCGCCAGCCTCAGGCACATCCTTCGCATCGAACCCGACATCATCAAGCTCGACATCAGCCTGACGAGAGACGTGCACACTCATCGCCCCCAGCGTGCCCTCGCGGCGGCGCTCGTCTCGTTCGCCGACGAGCTCGGCATGTCCGTGATCGCCGAGGGGGTGGAACGGCAGGAGGAACAAGACACGCTGATCGAGCTCGGCGTGCGGCTCGGGCAAGGCTACTTCATGGGACGGCCCGCCCCGCTACCGAAACCGAGCTAAGAGCTCCGACGGTCTACGGCCCACGATGAGCCGGGCGTCAACTTCGTGTACATCTTCATCTCCGTGGCGATCGCAACGGCCTCGGCAAAGTGCTCGAAGGACCGGTGCGCCGTGGTCGCCACGCCGATGGAGATCGACAGGAACGGGAACTGCTGCACCTCACCACGGCGGTTCGTCACCTCGATACAACCGCGCTCGCGATCGTCGTCGTCGTACAGATCGGGAACCGCCACATCGAACCGCTGCACGAGAAGCTCGGCGATCTCCTCGGCCTCACCGGCGTCGCATAGGACGACGAAATCGTCGCCACCGATGTGCCCGACGAACGTGTTGGGACCGCCGCGATCGCTCGCCGTGGTCTGGATCAGTCGGGCCGTGACCTGGATCGCCTGATCTCCCCGCAGGAAGCCGTAGTGGTCGTTGAACGCCTTGAAGTGGTCGAGGTCGGCGTACAGGATCGCGAACTCGGCACCCTTCTGGACGCGCTGCTCGATCTCCTCCTCGATCCGAACGTTGCCGGGAAGGCCCGTGAGCGGCGACTGTTGGCGCATCTCCTTCGCCCGCCGGAGGACGCCACGGATCCGGGCGAGGAGCTCCGGCGTGTCGAAGGGCTTGACGATGTAGTCGTCCGCACCAGCCGCAAACCCCTGGAGCTTGTCCTCGGAGAGACCTCGCGTGGTGAGCATGATCACGCTGACCGAAGCCGTTCGGCTGTCCCGCCGGAGCTGTCTCGTGAGCTCCAAACCGTCCATGTTCGGCATCATCACGTCGGCAAGGACCAGCTCCGGGCAGTTCTCCCTGGCCATCTCCAGCGCGCGAGCGCCGTCACTCGCCACCCGGACGTCGTACCCGGACGCCTTCAGCTCGATCTCGAGGAGCCGGGCGATGAACGGGTCGTCGTCCACCACGAGCACCGAACCGCCGCCTGCGACGGCGGCCTCGTCGCTCACGTCGTTCGACTCCCTTCCCTGGTCTCTCTGGCCCCGGTCACCGCGCTCAACCGGCGTCCCCCATGAATCGGTCAGCGTCGTCGTTTCCGAGAGCCGTTGGTGGCGCCGGGTTCATGGGACGATAGGAAGCGCCGACCGCCGGAGGGATAGCACAGCGAGCGACTGCTTTGCGAGTTTCTCGCTGAAGGAAGGGGTGCATTGGAGGTTCTCGACTCGTTCCTGGATGCCGTGGGCGATACGCCTCTCGTCCGCCTGAACAAGATCTCCCGCGGCCTTCGCCCGACCGTCCTGGCGAAGCTCGAGATGCTGAACCCCGGCGGGAGCGTCAAGGACCGGATAGGCCTTCGGATGATCGAGGCCGCCGAGCGGGCCGGCCTGCTGAAGCCGGGCGGCACGATCGTCGAGCCGACATCCGGCAACACGGGCCACGGGCTGGCCATCGCGGCGGCGATCCGCGACTACAAGTGCATCTTCGTGATGCCGGACAAGATGAGTCAGGAGAAGATCTCGCTCCTGCGCGCGTACGGCGCCGAGGTCGTGATCACCCCGACGGCCGTCGCGCCCGAGTCGCCCGAGTCGTACTACCGCGTGGCGGACCGCCTCACGGAGGAGATCCCCGGCGCGTTCCAACCGAACCAGTACTTCAACGAAGACAACCCGGCTGCCCACGAGGCGACGACGGGTCCGGAGATCTGGCGGCAGACCGACGGGCGGGTCACGGCGTTCATCGCCGGCGTCGGCACCGGTGGCACGATCACCGGCGTCGCCAGATACCTCAAGAAGCAGAACCCGGACATCCTGGTCGTCGGAGCCGACCCCGAGGGGTCCATCTTCTCCGGCGACGTCCACCCGTACCTCACCGAAGGTATCGGCGAAGACTTCTGGCCGCGGACGTTCGACCCGTCGACCGTCGATCGGTACGTGCGGGTCACCGACCGCGATGCGTTCCGAATGGCACGACGGATAACGCGCGAGGAGGGCATCCTCGTCGGCGGCTCGTCCGGAACGGCCGTCGTCGCGGCGGTAGAGGTCGCGCGCGAGCTCGGCCCGGACGACGTCGTGGTCGTGATCCTTCCTGACACCGGTCGGAACTACTTGTCGAAGCTGTACTCGGACGCGTGGCTGCTCCAGTACGGGCTGACCGAACGGCCCGAGGTGGTCCGCGTCGAGGAGGTGCTGGGGGGCCGCCACGGCGAGGTGCCACCGCTCGTGACGGTGAACGCTCGCGACAAGGTTCGGCAGGCCATCGACGTGCTTCAGCGATATTCGATCTCCCAGGCGCCGGTGGTACGCGAGGATTCCATGGACGTCGCGCAGTTCGTCGGCTCGATCCGCGAGCGAGAGCTGCTCGACCGGATCTTCCGCGATCCCGATGCGCTGCAGGCCGACGTGGCGGAGGTCATGGGGCCTCCGATCACGATGGTCGAGTTCGACGAGCCGGTCGACGTGGCGTTCGAGGGGCTCCAGCACGGGCCGGCTGTCCTCGTCGTCAAGGCCGGCCAAGCGCTCGGCGTGCTGACGCGGAGCGACTTCCTGGAGTACCTCGCGCACCGGCCCCGCGACTGATGGAACGGGACGGTCCCCGATAGCTCCGCGCGACGAGCCGGCGGGCATGCGGTTCGAGACCCGGGCCATCCACGTCGGGCAGGACCCTGACGCCGAGTTCGGCGCGGTCAGCGTCCCGATCTATCAGACCTCGACGTACGCGCAACCGGCGGTCGCCAAGCCGAAGGCGTACGACTATGCCCGCAGCGGAAATCCCACGAGAGAGGCGCTGCAGGAGGTCCTCGCCTCCCTCGAGGGTGGAACGCGCGCGCTGTCGTTCTCGAGCGGTCTGGGGGCGACGACGACACTCCTGCTGACGCTCCGCCCCGGCGACCACGTCGTGCTCGGCGACGACGTCTACGGCGGGACGTACCGGCTGCTCGCCCGAGTGATGAACGGGTGGGGCGTCGAGTTCGACACGGTCAATCTGGCCGATGAGGTGTCACTCCGCTCGACGATCCGTGATCGAACGCGGATCGTGTGGCTCGAGACGCCGACCAACCCGTTGATGAAGATCGTCGACATCGAGCGCGTCGCCGCGATCTCGCGCGAAGCGGGCGCGATGTGCGTCGTCGACAACACCTTCGCCACGCCATACCTCCAGCGGCCTCTCGAGCTCGGCGCCGACGTCGTCGTCCATTCGGTGACGAAGTACCTCGGCGGCCACTCCGATCTGATCGGCGGCGCGATCGTCACGAGCGACGACGAGCTGATCGAACGGCTCACGTTCCTGCAGAACGCGGCGGGGGCGGTTCCGGGACCGATGGACTGTTTCCTCGCGTTACGGGGAGTGAAGACCCTGGCCATCCGGATGGAGGCGCACTGCACGGGCGCCGAGCGCGTCGCCGGGTTCCTCGCCGGCCATCCAAAGGTGGCCCGGGTCCATTACCCGGGGCTGCCGGATCACCCCGGCCACGATGTCGCCGCGCGGCAGATGCGACGGTTCGGAGGCATGCTGAGCTTCGAGACCCGCTCGCGCGACGACGCGATCGCCGTGGCCGAACGCACGAGGATCTTCTTCCTCGCGGAGTCGCTCGGCGGCGTCGAGTCGCTGATCGAGGTTCCCGGGCCGATGACCCACGCCAGCGTGGCCGGCTCGCCGCTCGAGGTTCCCGAGTCGCTCGTGCGGGTCTCGGTGGGGATCGAGCACCCCGACGACCTCGTCGCCGACCTGGAACAGGCGCTCAGCTGATCACGAGCTGACCGTCGTGCGTCGCGAGCGCGACGGAGATGATCCGCGCGCCAGCATCCGTCACGCGGATGGGGAGATCATCGCCACCGAGCCACGAGCGCAACGAACGCTCGTCGCCCTGAACGTCGATCCGCGCGATCCCCGTGGCCTGAACGCCATGACCGGCGCGAAGGCGGCCTGGGTGAGATGCACCCGCTCCCTCCCAGGAGATGAAGAACGGCAGGAACGCCTCGCGGCGCGGATCCTCCAGACCGGCGCTCCGCCATCTGACCTCGGTCCCGTCGGGACGTTCGCGCGCGCCTGCGGTCACGTCGAGCCCAAGTCTCCCGGCCACGGCATCGAGGTCGTCCGTCGATACGGAAATGGCGAGCCACCCGCCGCCCCGCTGCGCTCGCTCGTCCACCGCTCGTCCGAACCGCGTTCCCGCCGCGACGGCCTCGTCTTCGACCGCGATCAGCTCGACGTACTCGTCGCCCAGGGGAACGATGCGGTTTGCCGTTCCCCACCCTGGATGGCGCCCTCCGGGCGCCGAGTCGAGACCGTGTTCGCGACGGAAACGATCGGCGGCGGCGTCGAGGTCAGGTACGGCAAAGACGACGTGGTCGATCCGGAGCACGACGCAGGAGCGTACGTCAGGGCCGACCGCCTACGCGCGCGGCCGCTTCAGGTAGGCGACGAGCGACTGGCCGCCCATCGGGTTGGTGATCTGTGCGACGCCCACGAGCTCCCAACCGTCCTCGCCGAACGTGTTCAAGATGTCGCCGGGATTGTGCTCGAGCAGCGGCGCCACGAAGTACTCCCACTTCTGCATGCTTCGCGTCCCCCTCGATAACGACGGCCGGACTCTTTACGCAGGCGGCAGCAGCCGCCTCACTTCCCTCTTGATGCAGTCGTCCATCACGACCCTCAGGCCCGCGTCCTCTGCGATCCGGCGCGCTTCGTCATTCGCGATGCCGTCCTGCAACCAGAGCATCTTCGCGCGTCGGGCGACGGCATGCTCGGCGATTGGCGGCGTGTGCTCCGGGCGACGGAACACGTCGACGACATCGATCGCGACGTCGTCCGGAACATCGAGCAGCGTCGGATACGCACGCTCGCCGAGGATCTCGGTCTCGTTCGGGTTGATCGGGACGATGCGGTACCCGCGTTGCTGCAAGAACTCGGACACCTCGTACGACGGCCGATCCGGCTTGGACGACAGGCCCACGACGGCGATCGTCTTCGCCTCGGACAGGATCTCGCGAAGCTCGTCGTCCGAGGGGGCGTCGGGCTTCGTGTTCGATTGGCTCATGCGTCCACCCGCCGGACGACCTCGAGGAGACTCCCAAGGATCTTCGCCGTCGCTCCCCAGATCGTGTGGTCCCCCATCTCGTAGGCCTGCCCCACATAGACCCCCTTGCCGCGGCGCCATTCGACCTGCGTCTCTGCCGCCATGAGCTCGTCGACGCGGTAGGTGAGCACCTCGGCGATCTCGCCCGGGTTCGGGTGGAACCTCCGACCGGCCTGGAGGACACCGACGAACGGAACGATCAAGATCCGCGAGACGAACGTGGCCACCGGCGGGAGCGCACCGAGCACGTCGACGCTCGACGGCGCGATACCCAGCTCTTCCTCGGTCTCGCGGAGCGCCGTGTCGAGCGGGGACGCGTCGTCCTGGTGCCGGATCCCTCCGGGGAACGAGATCTCGCCGGGATGCCGCGGGAGCTCTTCGGTTCGTCGCGTGAACACGATGGACGCAGCGTCCACGATCGGGACGAGGACGGATGCCAGGCGGTCGCCTGGAGCCGGCTCGTGCCGAGGATCCTGGTCGAGCGCGGTTGAAAGACCGGCGAGCAGCGCCGTGGAGGCCATCACGGCCATGGTAGAGCAGCCGCGGGTTTCGGCCGTCTGGGGCGCTATCCTGGATCCATGGAGCGCACCGCCACCGTGATCGAGGTCACCGACAAGGCGGCGACCAAGATCCGCCAGCTCGCGGAGAAACAGGGCGCCGAGCCCGTGCTTCGCGTTCGCGTCGTCGCCGGCGGTTGCTCCGGCTTCTCCTACGACCTGTCGTTCGACATGCAGACCGGGAGCGATCACGTCGTACCGGCCGCCGGCGGTGTACGCGTTCTGGTCGACGAGAAGAGCGCGCCGATCGTCGAGGGCTCGACCCTCGAGTTCAACGACGCGCTCCTCGGCGGCGGTCTGAAGATGCTGAACCCGCGCGCGGTGCACGAGTGCGCGTGCGGCGAGTCGTTTTCGATCTGACCGGCCGCCACCGCGGCCTCGGCTCGATCTGATTGGTCGGCGGCGCTTCGCTTGCCGCGACCGGATCGTCCCCGTCGGCGGTTAGGCGACCTCGACCGTACCGGTCATCTGCGGGTGGATCCTGCAGAAGAACCCGGTCGACTCGGACACGTCGATCGTTGCCGTACCGCTCTCCCCTCCGGCGAGCTCCAGGTCGACGCTCTCGTCTTCGAGCGTGAACGTATGCGGTGTGGAGTCCTCGTTCGTCACGGTGACGTCGGTGGGGCCCGACACGGTGATCGTCGAGGGCTGGAACGTGAAGCCCTGGATCACGATCTCGTTCTCGCCGCCACCGGCCGTGGTCTCGCCTGTCGCACCGCCGTTCGTCGCTCCGGTCGCTCCACCGTTCCCCTCGTCGTCCCCGCCGCACGCAGTGAGGATCAGTGAGAGCGCGAAGACCCCAGCCACCAGACGGACCCACGTCGTCGAACGCATCGATCGCTCCTTTTCTCGCTGCCGGTCGAGCCTAATGGACGGGGGTACTACGAGGCACTGAGGGCGTCGGATGGCTCCGCCTATACTTGCCTCGCGGATGGCCTCCACCGCCGACAAGACGCAGTGGCGCGACCTGTACGACGAGGTCGTCCTCACCGGACTGTGCACCGGCTGTACGGCGTGCATCGTCGCCTGTCCGTTCCACGTGCTCGGCTACGCGAACGACGAACCCGTGCAGTTGCAGGAGGACGGCCCGGCCGCGTGCACTCACGGCGATCGAGGCTGCGACATCTGTACGCGGGCGTGCCCTCGGTTCCGCGAATGGGAGGGCGAGATCGACCTCCGCTTGTTCGGCCGCACCCGCGGCCCCGAGGACGTGATCGGCCAGCACCGCGAGATCGTCCTTGCCCGCGCCGCGTCGGCCGAGGCGTTGATGCAGGGCCAGGACGGTGGTGTCGTGTCGGCACTGCTGATCTGGGGCATGAAGAACGGCGAGATCGACGGGGCACTCACGTCGAAGCTGTCCGAGGACCGTCCTTGGGACGCCGAGCCAACGGTGGTCACCGACGAGCGCGGCGTCCTCGAGACGGCCGGCTCGCGCTATACGTACTCGGCGAACCCGCTGGCACTGACCAAGGCCGCCGAGATGGGTCTGTCGAAGCTCGCGCTCGTGGGGATGTCGTGCCAGGCGAGCGTGACCGGTGCGCTGAGTGCGCGTCGCGTCAACAAATGGGCGCGAAAGATCGCGTGGACGTTCGGACTTCTGTGCTCGAAGTCGTTCACGTACGACGGTTTGATGGTCGAGATCGCGCAGCGGCGGCTGGGACTCAAGCTCGACGACCTGGCCCGGGTGAACGTGAAGGGCAAGCTCTTGTTCTACACGCGCGACGGCGAGGAGATCACGTACTCGCTGAAGAAAGCGCACGAGTTCACGCGCCCCGGGTGCATGAAGTGCCCCGACTTCGCGGCGGAGCACGCGGATATCTCGTTCGGAGGGCTGGGTCAGAGCGACGGCTGGACGCTGACCGTCATCAGGACCGAGAAGGGTGCCGACCTGTGGGAGCGGGCGGTCGCCGATGGCGTCGTGGAGTGGCGACCGTCCTCGGAGGATCCCGCCGCGGTGGCGCTCATGGCCAAGCTCGCGGCGAAATCACGGGAGAGGTGGCCGGATGACGCGGCGTTCGCCGGGCCGGGCGAGCTCCCGCCGAACGGCGACGCGCCCGCGAACGGTCAGCCGACGGACGCCCAGCCCGCGACGACCGGGTGATCGACCGCAACGGGCCCCACCTGGGCGGCCCCGCCCGGTGAACCGATCGCGCTGACGTTCTCGGCGAAGAACTCGGCGTTGACGGGCGTGAACTGCTTCCACTCCGCGGGCACGTCGTCCTCGTAGAAGATCGCGGTCACGGGGCAGACCGGCTCGCACGCCCCGCAGTCGACGCACTCGTCGGGGTGGATATAGAGCATCCGCCCACCCTCGTAGATGCAGTCGACCGGGCACTCGTCCACGCAGGCCCGGTCCTTCACGTCGATGCACGGCTCGCAGATCGTGTACGTCATGTCCGTCCCCTTTGGCGTGTCCGTTCGCCCATACCTTGCCGTTTTCCCCGTTTCGACGGTGCGGACCTTGGAAATCCCGGCTGTGAGTTTATACCCGTTCTGTGCTCGTCAGATCGGCGCAAGGGCCAGGAGCGTCGCCTCGATCGAAGCAGCCGATCCGTCGACGGCCACGGGATAGATGACGGGATGGGCTCCCGCCTCGGCGAAGTCCGAGACCCGTGTCGCCGCGTCATCTCCGAACGCGGTGACGGCGCTGACCAGCCCTTCGGGGACGTCATCCGGCCGGCCGGCGCGGTGCGCCTCCGCGGCCGCGGCGGCCTCGGTGCCCAGACCGACCTGCTCGAACTGACGCGCGTACGCGGGGTATGAGGCGTACTCCGCCGCTGCGGCGCGCATTGCGCTCATGCCGCCCGCTGGATCATCACCGACCCACGAGCGCACGTAGACGGCGATCGCGACCTGGGCAGCGTCGCGTCCCGCGGCCTTCGCGCCCTCCGCGATCCGCGCCCGCGCGAACGCCACGCGTTCAGGGGGACACCAGTTCAGCAGCGCGCCGTCGGCGATCTCACCGGCGAGACGCATCGATCTCGGCCCGAGCGCCGAGATCCAGATCGGAGGGGGGCTCGGTAGCGCGAGCGACAGCCGCACCGGCCGGCCAGCGCGCTCGTCGATCTCTCCCGAGAACAGCGATCGAACGGTGTCGACGTAGCGATGAAGCTCGTCGAGCGCTCCTCGGCCGGCGCCACCCGTTCCGATGCCGAGAACCAGCCGCCCATCCGAGCGCTCGTGGACGGTCGCGGCTGCCATCGCCGTGGCCATCGCCGTGCGCGAACGCATGGGCACCACGCCCGTCGCGAGCAACAGGTCTCGCGTCTCTCCCGCGAGAGCGCCGAGCGCGACGAACGGATCACGAGCGGTGACCTGCGGGAGCCAGAGCGTGCCATATCCCGCCGTCTCGGCGGCACGGACGATCGCGGAGAGATCGCTCCACGGCAACGGGTCGCGCAGGGCGAATCCCGCCGTGCCCACTCGCACCGGCTAGTCGCGGCGCTCGCGGCGCCGCCCAAGACCCCCGACCCAGATGAACGGCAGCAGCAAGAACGTGAACCCGAGCAAGCGCGGCGCGACGACGAGGCCGAGCACGAGCAGGACGCCGCAGACGATCAGCCACGTCGGCACCGCGCCCCACCACGGCCGCTCACGGAGCTCGGTTCGCTCACGAATGGCGAGGAACGCCACGACGGCACTCGCGAACAACGCCGCCGGGATCAGGATCAGCGCGAGCGTCCCCATGAAGCCAGCGTACCCGCCCGGGCCCCGCGGGCTGCGGAGGAGGATCGTCTACAGCGGCACGTGCGAGAGGACCATGATCCGAACCTCGCTCATCTCCTCCATAGCGAAGCGCAGACCCTCGCGCCCGAACCCCGATTCCTTCGACCCTCCGTACGGCATCTGGTCGGCCCGGAACGCCGACACGTCGTTCACGATCACGCCGCCGACCTCGATCGAGCGATGCGCTTCGAACGCGCGGTTGATGTCGTTCGTGAACACGCCGGCCTGCAGACCGAAGCGCGAGTCGTTGACCGCCGCGATCGCTTCGTCGAACGTCTGGTACGGGCTGATGGTGACGACCGGGCCGAATATCTCCTCGCGGCACACCTTCATCTCCGGCCGGACGTCCGCGATCAGCGTCGGCTGGTAAAAGGGCGGGTCGCCCTCGCCACCCGTCAGCACGGTTGCGCCCTCCGATACGGCCTCCTTGACCCACCCATCGATCCGGTCGACCTCCTTGCGCTGGATCACCGGACCGACGTCGACCATCGGGTCCATGGGGTCGCCGACCTTCAGGCTCTCGACCTGCTTGACCAGCCGGTTGGCGAAGGCCTCGTACACCTCGGACTGCACCAGCACGCGTTGGACGCTGATGCAGCTCTGGCCCGCCTGGTAGTACCCGCCGAACGCGACGCGCTGCGCCGCGAGGTCGAGATCCGCGTCCGAGTGCACGATCACGCCGGCGTTGCCGCCGAGCTCGAGCGTCACTCGCTTCTTTGGATCGAGCCCCTTCAGGTACCAGCCGATCTCGGACGAACCGGTGAACGAGATCTTCCGGAACCGGTCGTCGCGAGCCATCGTGTCGGCGACCGAGCTGGAGACAGGCAGCACCTGAAGCATGCCCTTCGGCAGGTCGGTCTCCTTGAACAGTTCGGCGAGGCGGAGCGCGCCGATCGGCGTCGCCGACGCGGGCTTGATGACGATCGGCGCGCCAACGGCGAGCGCCGGCGCGACCTTGTGCGCGACGAGATTGAGCGGGAAGTTGAACGGCGTGATCCCGAGGACGGGTCCGATGGTGAACCGCCGCAGCAATCCGATGCGCGAACCCAGCGACGCTTCTGTGTCGAGCCGCATGAGCTCGTCGTCGCCGTGCCGGATCACCTCGGACGCCCAGCGGAACGTCGACACGGCTCGGGTGGCCTCGACGGTCGCCCACTTGAGCGGCTTTCCGCCCTCCCTGGCGATCATCTCGGCGTTCTCGTTCACGGACTCCTTCAGCCGGGCAGAGATGTGGTCGAGCGCCTCCGATCGCGCGTGGACGGGGAGCCGTCGCGACTCCTCGAACGTTGAGGCGGCGGTCGCGACCGCCTCCTCGACGTCGGCGCCGGTGGGCGTGCCGATCTCGGCCACAACGGAGTCGTCGTAGGGACTCCGAACCTCGAACGAGCCGTCGCCCGTTCGCCACTCTCCGTTCACGAGGTACGGCCGCACCGTCACCGAGATCGCCTCCTGTGGGACGTTGTCTGTCAGTCGAGCGATGCCATCACGTGCTTGACGTTCGTGTACTCCTCGATCGAGTAGATCGACATGTCCTTGCCGTAGCCGGACTGCTTGTAACCGCCGTGCGGCATCTCCGGCGTGAGGGGGATATGCGTGTTGATCCATACCGTCCCGAACTGGAGCTTGCGCGACATCCGGAGGGCACGGCCGACGTCGCGGGTCCACACCGATGCGGCGAGGCCGTAATCGACGCCGTTCGCCCACGCCAGCGCCTGCTCCTCGTCGTCGTACCGCTGAACGGTGACGACCGGACCGAACACCTCGTTCTGGACGATCTCGTCGTCCTGCTTCACGTCCGTGACGAGCGTTGGCGAGTACCAGGAACCGGGTTGGTCGATGACCTCGCCCCCGATGTTGACCGTCGCGCCCCGCTCCCGGGCACGGTCGACGAACCCGGTCACGCGCTCGAGCTGAGCACGCGAGACGAGCGAACCCATCGCCGCCTCGTCGTCGAAGATATCCCCGACCTTCATCTCGGAGACCTTCGAGGTCACCTCGGACACCAGGTTCTCGTACACGCGCGGACCGGCGAGCACGCGTGTGGCGGCGGTGCAGTCCTGTCCGGAGTTGAAGTAGCCGGCGATCTGGATCCACTCGGCCGCGGTGGAGATGTCGGCGTCGTCGAACACGATGACCGGCGCCTTTCCGCCGAGCTCCAGATGCACGCGCTTCAGCGTCTCGGAAGCGTTCCGCGCGATCAGCTTGCCGGTCGTCGTCTCGCCGGTCAGGGAGACGATGCCCACGTCCTTGTGCTTGACGATCGCGTCACCCACCGGCTCGCCGTCACCGGTGACCACATTGAACACGCCGGGCGGGAAGATCTCAGCCTCCGCGATGTACTGCGCGAACCGAAGCAGGGTGAGCGGGGTGTTCTCCGCGGGCTTGATGACGATCGTGTTGCCGGCCGCAAGCGCGGGTCCGAGCTTCCACGCCGCCATGTACAGCGGGTAGTTCCACGGCGCGATCAACCCCGCAACGCCGATCGGCTCGCGCCGCAGCATGCTCGTGTACCCCTTCATGTACTCGCCCGCCGCGAGGCCCTCGAGGACGCGGGCGCCGGCGGCGAAGAAACGGAACTGGTCCGCGATCACCGGCACCTCTTCGGACATCGTCAGAGCGAGGACCTTGCCGACGTTCTCCGACTCGAGGCGGCCGATCTCATCGCCGTGTTCCTCCACCAGGTCGGCCATCTTCAGAAGTGCTCGAGACCGTTCGCCGGGCGTGGCGTCGGACCAGGTCTCGTCGAACGTGGTCTTGGCCGCTCGGACGGCCTTGTCGACGTCCTCGGCGGTGGCCTCCGGCACCTCGGCGATCACATCTCCGGTGGCTGGACTCTCGATCTTCCTGGTCTTGCCGTCGGAGGCGTCGACCCACTCTCCGCCGATGAACATCTTGCAGGACTTCACGTCCGCCATCGTGCGACCCCCTCGCTCGGTCGGCTCGGCCGCGGTGAGCAGCGGCGTAGAAAGGAAGTATGCCCGTCCCGGCGGGAACGTGACCAGCGGAGGTCGCTCATGCCTCGGCGCCGCTGCCTCGCGCGACACATCTGCCGGTCGTACCATCGACACGAGGGAGGTGGTGCCCGTGCGCCGGTACCTGGTCGTGGCCAACCAGACCCTCGGCGGCGACCCGCTCCTCACGACGATCCAACGCCTTCACCGGTCGGGGCCGTCCGCGTTCCGCATCGTCGTCCCCGTCACTCCGCCTCGAGACCACGTCTGGACGGAGGGTGAGGCTCGGGCAGTGGCGACCGACCGTCTCGACGCCGCTCTCCAGCGTCTGCGACGGGTCGGCATCGAGGCCGATGGGAGCGCCGGGGACGAGAGCCCGATGCTCGCGATCGAAGACGCGATCCGAGACGACGGTCCGTTCGACGCGATCGTGCTGTCGACGCTTCCACCGCGGCTGTCGCGATGGCTCAAGGTCGACCTGCCGCGACGCGTCGAGTCCGCCTTCGGTCTGGAGGTCATCCACGTCGTCGGCGATCCCGAGCGCGCCGGCACGTCGAGGCGCTAGCCCGGCCACGTCTCGTCGCTTCGTGCCAGACTAGGTCCTTCGCGAGGAGGAGGCAGGCGTGGACATCCTGCAGGAGCGCAAGGTCGTCACCGAGATCCCGGGACCCAAGTCGCGCGAGTGGTTCGAACGACGAAAGGCCGCCGTGCCACAGGCGGTGTTCAACATCCATCCGATCGTCACGGCGCGAGCGTCGGGCGCCATCATCGAGGACGTCGACGGCAACCGGCTGATCGACTTCGCCACCGGCATCTCCGTCCTGAACGTGGGACACACGCCGCCGGAGGTCGTCCGCGCAGCGCAGGAGCAGCTCGAGCGAGACACGCACACGTGCTTCCACGTCACGGCGAACGAGCCCTACATCGAGCTCGCCGAACGCCTGAACGCGCTCGCGCCAGGCGACTTCGAGAAGAAGACGATGTTCGCCAACTCCGGGGCCGAGGCCGTCGAGAACGCGGTGAAGATCGCCCGGAAGTTCACCGGCCGGCAGGCCATCGTGACGTTCGACCACGCGTTCCACGGGCGAACGTTGCTCGCGATGTCCCTGACCGCGAAGTCCATGCCGTACAAGCAGGGCATGGGACCGTTCGCGCCCGAGATCTACCGTCTGCCGTTCGCCTACCCCTATCGCTGGCCCACCGGTCCGGAGAACGCGGCGCGCGAGGCGCTCGCCTACGCGCGTGACGAGATGCACAAGGTGATCGGCGAGGAGAACATCGCCGCCGTCATCGTCGAACCGGTCCAGGGCGAGGGCGGGTTCGTGTTCCCGGCGCCCGGGTTTCTCAAAGGTCTCGCCGAGATCTGCGCACAGCACGGCATCCTGTTCATCTCCGACGAGATCCAGAGCGGGATGGGTCGTGCCGGCCGATGGTTCGCCATCGAGGACGAGGACGTCGTCCCGGACCTCATCACCAGCGCGAAGTCGCTGGGCAGCGGACTTCCGATCAGTGCGGTGACCGGACGCGCCGACGCGATGGACAGCGTGCACGTCGGCGGCCTCGGCGGCACGTACGGCGGGAACCCCGTCGCGGCCGCTGCCTCGCTGGCGGTGCTCGATCAGATCGAGCGCGAGAACCTGCTCGAGCGCTCGAGGACCCTCGGCGATCGCGTGCTCTCGAGGCTCCGCCAGATGCAGGAGCGTCACACCGTGATCGGAGACGTTCGCGGCCGCGCGATGATGACGGCGATGGAGCTCGTCAAAGACCAGCAGTCGAAAGAGCCGATCGACGCCGAGACCGGCAACGCGATCGTCCGGACCTGCCTGGAGAACGGCGTGGTCATCCTCAAGGCGGGCACGTACGACAACGTGATCCGACTGCTCCCACCGCTCACGATCGAGGAGTCGCTGCTCGATGAGGGGCTGGACATCCTCGACGAGGCGTTCGGCTCGGTCGCGTAAGACTCGTCCCCTCGTTCGGCTGTCCGCCTCGGCCTACACTCGCGCCGTGCGCGCCTGTCCGAGCTGCGGCCGCGAGAACTCCGACGAGGCTCGCTTCTGCCAGTTCTGCGCGACGCCGCTCGGCGAGGCGGAACCGGTCCATGAGACGCGGAAGATCGTCACCGTCGTCTTCACCGACGTAACGGGCTCCACGAGCCTCGGCGAGCGCCTGGATCCGGAGACGCTTCGACGCGTGATGGCGCGGTACTTCGACGCCATGCGTGTGGTGATCGAGCGCCACGGAGGCGTAGTCGAGAAGTTCATCGGTGACGCGGTAATGGCCGTATTCGGCATCCCGCAGGTGCACGAGGACGACGCCCTTCGCGCGGTGCGCGCTGCCGCCGAGATGCGCAGTGCCCTCGAGGCGCTGAACGCGGAGCTCGAGCGGGATCGTGGCGTCACGATCCTTACGCGCACCGGCATCGCGACCGGCGAGGTCGTCGCGAGCGGTGACGCATCCTCGGGCGAGCGGCTCGTGACCGGCGACACCGTGAACGTCGCCGCCCGTCTCGAGCAGTCGGCGGATCCCGGCGAGATCCTGATCGGCGCGTCGACGCACGCGCTCGTCCGGGACGCGGTCGAGGCGGAGCTGCTCGAGGCGTTGGAGCTGAAGGGCAAGTCCGAGCCGGTGCGGGCCCACCGGCTGATGGGCGTTCGCGCCGGTGCCGCCGGACGCGAGCGATCCCTCGAGTCGCCGATGGTCGGTCGGGAACGGCATCTCCGGATGCTCCTCGATGCGTTCAACACGTCGGTGCAGGAGCGGACGTGCTCCCTCGTGACCGTCATCGCGTCGCCAGGAGTGGGCAAGTCGCGATTGGTTCGGGAGTTCGCTCGAGAGATCTCGGATCGGGCCTCGACACACGTCGGCCGTTGTCTCTCCTACGGCGAGGGCATGACGTTCTGGCCGCTGAGCGAGATCGCGCGGTCGATCGCACAGGTGCCGGAGGGGGCCCCGAGCGACATGATCGTGGCAGGCCTTCGCGCCGCGCTCGTGGGAGCGGACGAGGCCGACGTCGTCCTCGCACGGGTCGCGGGGCTACTCGGCCTGTCGCCAGGACCAGTCGCTCTCACCGATGCGTTCTGGGCCGTCCGAAAGCTGTTCGAGCGCGTCGCCGCGGAGCGTCCTCTCGCGCTGGTGATCGACGATATCCATTGGGCCGAGCCGACGATGCTCGACTTGATCGAGCAGGTGGTCGATTGGTCCAGGGCGGCGTCGATCGTCTTTCTCTGTACGGCGAGGCCCGAACTTCTAGACGCCCGGCCGACGTGGGGAAGCGGTAGGCCCAATGCGACGTCGATCTCCCTCGAGCCGCTCGCATCGGCAGACTCCGACCTGCTGGTCGACAACCTGCTCGGCAGCGCGGAGCTCGCGGCGGGTATGCGCGACCGGATCACCACGGCCGCCGAGGGCAACCCACTGTTCGTCGAGGAGATGCTCGGCGTGCTGATCGACGACGGTGTGCTCCTCCGCGACGACGGCCGGTGGGTCGCGACCGGCGACGTGTCCGACATCACGGTGCCGTCGACGATCCAAGCGCTAATCGCGGCGCGTCTGGATCGCCTCGGTTCGGAAGAGCGCACAGTCATCGAGCGCGGCGCGGTGGAGGGAAGGCTGTTCCACACCGGCACCGTGACCGCGCTTGCTCCTCAGGAGATGCGAACGAGCGTTGGGCGCTGCCTGATATCGCTTGTCCGGAAGGAATTCATCCGTCCGGATCGCGCCGAGTTCGCCGGCGACGACGCGTTCCGGTTCAGGCACGTGCTTATCCGAGACGCCGCGTACGAGTCCATGCCCAAGGAAACGCGGGCCGAGCTCCACGAACGCTTCGCGGAGTTGTTGGCCTTACGGGTCGCGGCCGCGCCCGGAGGGCTCGACGCGATCCTCGCGCACCACTATGAGCGGGCGTACCGGTATCGCACGGAGCTCGGCGGCGCGGGGGAGCGCGAACGGGAACTCGCGCGGATCGCCGGGAGGCGGTACGCGTCCGCCGGCACGGCAGCGCTTTCTCGCTCGGACGCCTCGACGGCGATTTCCCTCCTCGTACGTTCCGCGTCGCTCATGCCGGACGACGACGACGTCCGGCTCGAGCTGGTCGAGGCGTATCACGTCGAAGGGTCGATGGCCCGGGCGGCGAAGCTCGCCGCCGAGATCGAAGAAGCGGCGCAGCGCAGCGGCAACCGATTCGCGGCGCTGCGTGCTGGATTCATCCGAAGCGTCATCCGATCCCGGACGGACCCCTCCGCGACGGTGCAACAGCAGCGAGAAGCCGCGCAGGCGTTCGCACGCGAGTTCGAGGCGCTGGGTGATCACCGCGGAGCGGCTCAGGCGCTGATCGAGGTCCAATGGCTCACGCCCCGATCCGACCTCGGGTTGCTTCGACGCGCAACTGAATACGCGCGTGCCGCTGGGGACGCTCGCGTCGAGGCAGACGCGCTGGGGTACGAGGCCATCGACCTGTTCTGGGGTCGAACCACAGCGGCCGACGCCCTGCCTCGATGCGAGGCGATGCTTGCCGCGGGCCTTCCCGACCGATGCGCCGAATCGTTGGTCCTGGCGACCCGCGGTGGGCTGCGCGCGATGTTTGGCGACTTCGAAGGGGGTCGCGCCGATGTGTCCCGAGCCCGGTCGCTCCTGCTCGAGCTCGGCATTCGCAACCGCGCCCACCCGTTCTTCGTAGGCGGCTACGTCGGATGGCTCGCCGGCGACGTGGACCAGGCAGAGATCCGGTGGCGAGAGGGATACGAGATGTTTGAGTCCATGGGCGAGACGAACCGCCTGTCGACGCTCGCTGGTTTGATCGCTACCGCCCTCGCGGTCCAGGGTAGAGGCGAGGACGCGCTCGAGTTCGTACGGATCGGAGGCAAAACCGGCGCGCCCGACGACGAGGACACGCAATCGCTGGTACGAATCGCTGAGTCGATCGTGCTCTCCGCAGCGGGGCAGCACGACGACGCCGTGCGCCTCGCGAGCGAGGCCGTTGCGTATCTGGCAGGCCGCAGCGATTGGCAGGAAGGCGAGGCGCACCGCTCCCTTGGCGACGCACTGGCCGCGGCAGGCCGTCGGCCAGAGGCAGCCGCCTCGTACGCGCGCGCCCTCGCCCTGCACGAGGCGAAGGGCGTCATGCCGCTCATCGAACGCACGACGGCTGCGCTCGCGGCGCTCTAGCGCTGAGACCGCCGCCGTCGGCCGCGCTGCTAGCGTCGCATCATGTCGACCGAGGCGCCCGAACCGATCGCGTCGACGAGACGGTCCCGAGTGAGGCGAACCGTTCGCCGAGTCGCCGTCGACATCTCGCCGCTCCGTACCTCGGCCGACTTCCGACGACTCTGGTTCGGGCTGGCGATCTCCGAGGTCGGCTATCAGTTCACCGTCGTCGCGACGTTCATCCAGGTCTTCAGGCTCACCCGGTCGCCCGCGGCCGTGGGTCTCACGGGGCTCGTCGGCGTGACGGCGCTCGCCGTCGGAACGCTCGCCGCCGGCGCCTTCGTCGACGCATTCGACCGCAGGAAGATCCTGATCGGCGCTCAGTTGGGGTTCATGGTCGCGTCGGCGACCCTGTTGATCGGCGCACTCGCCGGTCGGCCTCCCGTAGTCCTGGTGTACGGGGCGATCGCCCTGATCGCCATGCTCTCCGCGATCGACTCTCCGACCCGTTCGGCCATGACACCGCGCCTGGTAGGTCGGGACCTCCTTCCCTCAGCGCTGGCGCTGAACCAGGTCGCATGGAACGCGACGGCGTTGCTCGGTCCGGCGCTCGCGGGAGTGGTGATCGCGGCCGGCGGCAGGTTCGGCCTCGCGTGGGCGTACGCGATCGACCTCGTGACGTACCTCGCGATCCTGGCCGCGGCGGTTTCGATCCATCCCATACCGCCCGAACGCGGCGAGACGGTCGCGACGGGTTGGCGCGCCGTCGTCGAGGGGTTCGCCTACCTGCGCCGGCGGCCCGTCCTCCAGTCCACGTTCGTGATCGACGTCGTGGCGATGGTGTTCGGCATGCCGCGGGCGCTCTTCCCCATCCTCGCCGTAACGCACTTCCATCGCAGAGCGGCCGTCGTCGGGCTGCTGTTCGCAGCGCCTGCCGTCGGCGCGCTGATCGGCGCGCTCACTACGGGCTGGGTCAAGCACGTACGTCGCCAGGGTATGGCGGTCGTGTGGGCCGTCTTGCTGTGGGGTGCGGGCATCGCCGCGTTCGGTCTCATCGGCGCGAACCTCTGGCTCGGCCTGTTCTTCCTGGCGCTCGCCGGCGCCGCCGACGTCATCTCGGCGGTGTTCCGCTCGACCATCCTTCAGCTGTCGGTCCCGGACTCGCTCCGCGGGCGTCTGTCGAGCATCCACATCTTGGTCGTCACGGGCGGTCCGCGTCTCGGCGACCTCGAGGCTGGGCTGGTGGCGTCGGCGTTCTCGCCGACGGTTTCCGTCGTCTCCGGCGGACTCATGTGCATCGTCGGTGCCGGCCTCCTGGCGTGGCTCGTTCCGTCGTTTCGCCGCTACCGGGCGGGCGAGACCGCATGACGATGGCCACGCCTCGCGCGGAGCTCGTCGAGCTCCGGGTGCTGGAGGGCCCGAACCTGTACTTTCCACGGCCCGCGATCAAAGTGCAGCTGCGCGTCGGCCCGTGGCTTTCAGTGCGCGAGGATCGGTTCGTGCGAGCGTTGGAGGTTGCGCGGGCGCGCGGCCGGGCGGGCCGGCCGAATACCGAGGAACGTCGTCGCGCGGTGGCCCGGTTCGCGGCGACGCTCGCGCGCCGGCTGGCCACTGAGGGCAACGTCCGCCTGGCCGTGCGAGGCCGGCCGGGGCCCGGGGCCGACGAGATCGTCGTGTCGTTCCCCTGGCGACGCCGTGGTACGGCTGAGGCTGCCGGGAACGAGATCGCGCGCCTGCTGTCGACGTTCGACGCACGCCGGTCACTCGACCGAACGCTCGCCGAAGTCGCCGAGCGGGTCGCCGCCGCGGAACCTGGCGAGGAACCGAGCGTGCCCGACCCGATGATCCCGGTCGTGTCGGTCACCGGGACGAACGGCAAGACGACGACGGTGCGCTTGCTGGCTCACCTCGTGCGGTCGGCCGGCAAGCGCGTCGCGTATTCGTCGACCGACGGCGTGTACCGCGACGACGAGCTCATCGAGGAGGGCGACTACTCGGGGTTCGGCGGCGCGGCGAAGGCCCTCGAACAGCGGCCGGACGTTGCCGTACTGGAGACGGCGCGTGGCGGCATCCTGCTCCGCGGGATCGGGGTGTTGCACAACGACGCGGCGATCGTGACGAACGTGTCGGCCGATCATCTAGGACTGCTCGGCATCCGAACGCTCGACCAGCTCGCCGAAGTGAAGGCGACGATCACGAAGATCACGCGATCCGAGGGATGGGACGTCCTGAACGCCGACGACCCGCGCGTGCTCGCGATGCGGCGCGGTGCGAGCGGCCGCATCTGGATGTGTTCGCTCGATCCCGATCACCCCGCGGTGCGCGAGACGCTCGTGGAGGGCGGACGCGCCACGGTCCCGCTCGACGGGTGGATGACGGTGCTGGAACGCTCGCACTCGCGCGCGCTCGTGCCGCTCGTCGACGTCCCCGTGACGATCGCCGGCATCTCGAGCATGAACCTGATGAACGCGATGCAGGCGGCGTCGGCCGCGCTCGGGATCGGGCTCCCCGAGCGGGCCGTCGTGCAGGGGCTCCGCTCGTTCGTCCTCGATCCCGAGCGGAATCCCGGACGGGCGAACCTGTTCGAGCTCGACGGTCGCGCGGTCGTCGTCGACTACGCGCACAACGAAGCCGGCATGCGGGGCCTCCTGGAGCTGTGCGACGGGCTCCGGCCCGCAGGCGCCGAGATCTGGCTGGCGATCTGCGCCGCCGGTGACCGAACGGACGAGATCTTGCATCGGGTCGGGTATCGCGCGGCTCGCGGCGCGGACCACGTAGTGATCGCGGAGCTGTTGCGTTACCTGCGCGGTCGCGAACGCGAGGACGTGATCGACGGGCTTCGAGCCGGCGCGATCGACGCTGGAGCGGACGATGTGGACGTCCATCCGGACGAGCTCTCGGCACTCCGGGCGATGCTGCAGCGCTCGCGCCGCGGCGACGTCGTCGCGGTGACGGCGCTCGGAATGCGGCCGGAGGTGTTCGCATGGCTCGGGGAGAACGGCGGCGTGCGCCTCACCCCTGCCATGGTTCGGCGGCACGTGGCGGCGGCCCGTCGTTCACGCGCCGCCAAGTAGCATCGACGTTGACGTCCAACAGACGAAGGTTCGAGCAAGGAGCGAGAATCGAATGGCCGCGACTTCCACGATGTCGGAGCTCGGCAGCCAGCTGCCTTCATTCGCGTTACCCGACGTGACGACCGGAAGGACGGTGAGCGACGCCGACGTCGGCGGAAGCAGCGCCCTGCTCGTCATGTTCATCTGTCGGCACTGCCCGTACGTCGCGCACGTTCGGGAGGAGCTCGCGCGCCTCGCCGTCGACTATTCGGACGCGGACGTAGCCTTCGTCGCGATCAGCGCGAACGATCCGGAGACCTACCCCGAGGACGCGCCGGAGAGCCTCGCCGAGGAAGCCCGGCTCGCGGGCTACCGGTTCCCGTACCTCTTCGACGAATCGCAAGAGGTGGCCAAGGCGTTCGGCGCCGCCTGTACGCCCGACTTCTTCCTGTACGGCCCGGCGCGGGAACTCGTGTACCGGGGGCAGCTCGACGACAGCCGGCCCCGCAACGGGATCCCCGTGACGGGAGAGCATCTGCGCGCCGCGATCGACGCCGTGCTCGAGGGACGGGAAGTGCCACCCGACCAGCGACCGAGCGTCGGCTGCAGCATCAAGTGGAAGCCGGGGTCCGGGGGGTAGCACAGCGAGCGGAGCGAGCGTTGTGCGTACCCCTGGAAGACGATGGCAACGATCCGCAGTAGATCTCGCTACGCTCGAGAGGTCCTTCGCGCGGCACGCTCCGCGACGCGAACCGACCGCGCGCGGTCGCGTGCGCGCTCGGCCAGTTCGAACTCCGCGGTCGTGCGTTCATGGACAAGCAGGTAGACGATCAGCGCGTCGACCACGCCGATGACGATCGCGACGGCGACGCTGCGCTCGACCTCTTCGGACATCAGCTCCGCGATCGACAGGATCAACGTGACCGCGGCGAAGACGAGGAAGGTTCCGACGGCCGCGTGACGAACGCCCTCGCGGCTTCCGAGCACGCCGATCGCCTCGATCGTGGTCACCACGCACAGCGCCAGGATCACGATGCCGACGATGGCGAGGAAGTTCTTCATCTCCTCGACGTTGAGGCCGAAGCCGACGGCGGTGAGGTAGGTGTCCCGATCGAGCCGCCCGGTCACGAACGCGTCGAGGACGGCGTCGATTCCGATCACGACGAACACCGCCGTGAGCGCGAGCATCAGCATCCCGGCGAGGATCGAACGCGGGCGCGTCATTCGCCCGAACCCACGCTCGTTCAAAGGCCGGTCTCGTCGACGATGGTGACGAGATCAGGGTCGCCCCCCGCCACCTGCCACCCGTCCTGCCCGTTGCCGGCGCGCATGACGGTCGGCGCCGCGAGCGAGCGCCTCCGCTCCAGCTCCTTGTACACGTCGGTCGCGTAGTCGACGCACAGGACGACCAGGTCACCGGGACGCGAGCGATCGAGCGCGCGGCGGGTCGCGTCCATCTCGTCCGGGACGACCTCGACGTTGCCCGCGCGGGCGCCTTGAGTCATGGCGTCGCGAACGCCCTCGACGATCAGCTCGGCGGTCACGCCGCGAGCCCGGCCGCGCGTGTTCCGGTCCTCGCGCACGATGATGTCGTCGAAGTACCGGCCGGCGACCCGCCCGAGCTCGCGCATGTCCTCGTCGCGCCGGTCCCCCGCCGTGGCCACGACGGCGACGCGCAGGTTCGCGTTCCACGACGGCGCTCCGGCGCGGGGGCCCGGTTTCGGGTCCGAGGTGAGACGTTCGACGAACTCGCCGAGCTTCTCGAGCCCAGCCGCGTTATGCGCGTAGTCGATCAACACCTTCACCCCGTCGAGGTCGAACAGGTTCAGCCGCCCCGGCGCCTGGTAGATCGACGTCGTGAACGAACGCAGGCCCTGTCGGATGTCGTGCAGGTGCGCACCTGCCGCGTGCGCGGCCGCCGCCGCGGCCATCGCGTTCTGCACCATCATCCGCGCGCGGCCCTCGAACGTCGCCGGCAGCGTGTGGACCCATGCGATGGGCATCGTGCGCCGACCCTCGCGGATCACCATCTTCTCGCCGAGCGGTCCTCTCTCCAGGACGATCGCTTTGCGCCCCCGTCGCACCCACCGCTCGACGAGCTCGTTCTCGTCCTGCATCGAGAACAGGATCACGCTGCCGCTGCACGCCTTGCGCATCTCGGCGACGAGCGGATCATCTGCGTTCAGCACCGCCCACCCGGTCTTCGGAACCGCCTCGACGATCACCTGCTTCACGGCGGCGAGCTGCTCGATCGTCTCGATCCCGCCGAGCCCGAGATGGTCGCCGGTCACGTTCAACACGACCGCCACGTCGTTCTCGCCGTATCCCAGACCCTCGCGGAGGATGCCACCACGCGCCGTCTCGAACACGGCGAAATCGACCCGCGGGTTCTGCAGCACCATCTGCGCGGACTTCGGACCCGACGCGTCGGCTCGCTTCACGAGACGCTCGTCGATGTAGATCCCATCGGTCGTGGTGAACCCGACGGAACGTCCCATGCCCTTGTAGATGTGCGCGATCATCCGGACGGTCGTGGTCTTGCCGTTCGAGCCCGTCACCGCGACGATCGGGATGCGGGCCGGCGTTCCGGGTGGGAACAGCAGGTCGACGACGTCCTTCGCGACGTACTGCGGCTCGCCCTCGGTGGGATGCGTGTGCATCCGGAAGCCCGGTGCGGCGTTCACCTCGACGATCGCGCCACCGGTCTCCCGGACCGGTTGCGTGATGTCGGGTGCGAGAAAATCGATCCCGGCGACGTCGAGGCCGACGACGCGCGCCGCCTCCTCGGCGATCTCGATGTTCTCCTCGTGCGCCTCCCACGTGCGGTCGATCGAGATCCCTCCGGTCGACATGTTCCCCGTCTCCGCCAGCTTGACCAGGGCGCCCTCGGGTGGGACGTCGTCCATCTGGTACCCCTGCTTCCGCACCAGGTCGACCGCGCGCGAGTCGACCTTGATCCTGGTCAGCACCTTCTCGTGACCGATCCCGCGTCGCGGGTCCTGGTTCGTGACATCGACGAGCTCATCGACGGTGTGAGTCCCGTCGCCGATCACGTGTGCGGGGACGCGTTGTGCCACGGCGACCATCCGCCCGCCGACGACGAGCACGCGGTAGTCGTTGCCCGTCACGTAGCTCTCGACGACGACCTCCCCGCGCCGTGATTCCTCGATGGCGCGGGCGAACCCCTCACGCACGTCGTGCTCGGTCCGGAGGTCGAGGCCGACGCCGCGACCGTGGTTGCCGTCGATCGGCTTCGTCACTGCGGGAAAGCCGATGCGGTTCGCCGCCTCGACGGCACCGTCCTCGGTTCGAACGATCTCGCCGCGCGGGACCGGAAGACCGGCCGCGGCGAGCAGGCGCGTCGTCATGTCCTTGTCGCCGGCGATGTCGACGGCGAGCGAGGAGGTCTTCGAGGTCATCGTGGCCCGGATGCGCTGCTGGTACCTCCCCCATCCGAGCTGCACGAGGGACTGTTCGTTCAGTCGGATGAACGGGATGCGTCGACTGGCCGCTTCGTCCAGGATCGCCTGTGTCGACGGCCCGAACGCGCGACGTTCGGCGAGCAGGATGAGCTTCTCGAGCTCTGCGAGGAAGTCGAACCCGTCCTCGGGTTCGACCAGGTGGTTGACGATCCGAACCGCGAGTTCACCGGACGCGACGCCGACGCGCTCCTCCCAGTACCCGTAGATGACGTTGTACCGGCCGGGTTCACCGGCGCTCCGCGTCTTGCCTCGATAGACATGCGCGCCGGACTCACGCTGGAGCTCGATCGCGACGTGCTCGGCGACATGGCCGAGCCACGTTCCCTCCGCCAGACGCTCGCGGAACCCGCCGCGCCGCCCCAGCGAGCACGAATGCTCGCCGACGCCCGGGAGCATCTCCAGCAGACCCTCGACGAACCCCTCGATCGTGTTCGAGGGCCACTCTTCCAGGACGCCGAGGTCGACGAGGAGCCTGACGCAGGGCTCGTAGCTCCAGTAGTTCGGACCGCGGAAGACCTGTTTCTGGACGATCCGAAGATCGGCCTTGAGGGGCGGTTTGTCGGCGACGGGCTCGCGTTTGGTCCGCTGCCGATCAGCCCTTGTCCCCGTCTTGCTACCGGTCTTGCTACCGGAAGCAGGAGCCACGTTCGCTCGCTCCCGCTCGCTCACTTCTTGGGCCCCCGCGCCCCCGTCGATGCGGGGGCCACGTTCGCTCGCTCCCGCTCGCTCACTTCTTGGGCCCCCGCGCCCCCCTGATCACTCAGACGCCTCGCGTTCCACGCCGGGCTCGCCCGCGAGCAGCCGTCGCGCCCGCAGATCGAACCACGTCCCGGCAGGAAGCGAATGCACGACGGCCCCCGACACCATGATCGGACGGTGACCCTTCGCCTGGTGCGCGTCGGTGACCACGTGCGAGCCGTCGATGAGCGTCACGGCGCCGCGTCCGATGACCTCTATCGTTCGATCGGCGTGGACGATGGCGCACGTGTCCTCGTCGAGGCCGATGCCGACGAGCGACGGTGACTGCGCGACGACCGCGAGTAGGCGCCCGAACCGACCGCGCTGCTGGAAATGCTGGTCGATCACGACGCCCTGAACGATGCCGAGCCCCGCCGCGAGCTGTGCCATCCGCGTCTTGGGCGTTTCACCCGAGCGACCGAACGCCATCATGTGCGCGGCCATCGCGCTCGCGCCCGCGGACGTCCCGGCGAGGACCGCGCCACGGTCGTGCGCGCGCTGGATCGCGTCGGCGAGACGCGTGCCCGCTACGACGGACGACAGCCGCAGCTGGTTGCCGCCGGTAAGGAAAACGGCCGTGGCATCCGAGAGCGCCTGGGCGACCTCCGGCGAGTCCGCCTCCGCGCGCTCCTCGGGCCGAAGGCCGGTGACGCGACCAATGCCGAGACCGCCGAAGAGGTCCCGGTAACGCTCGGACGCCAGGTCGCCCAGCGACGACGCGGTGGACACCACCACGACGTGTCCGTGGGCGCCGCCTGCGTCGTTCGCGAAGCGAGAGAGGACGACCTTGTCGCGTACCTTGTCCTCGGCGCCGCCGATCAGCATGACCGGACCCGCGCCGCCCAGGGCGCGAATGGCTTGAACGCGAACGTCATCCGAAGACACGGTGACGAAAGTGTAGCCCCGGTCCCAGCGCGGGCCGCTGGTGGCGCGAAACCTAGTGGCGAGCGCTTCGCTCGGGATCGCCCGGGGGGCGAAGGATCAGGCGGTCGTGCGGCTCGACGACGTCGACGGTTCCCTCCAGGCCGGGCTCGACCCACAGCTCGAACCCGTCGCCGGCGATGAGCTCGTCGCCGTCGTGGCGCTCGTCGATCAGCGCGAACTCGACGCCGTCCGCGCCGCGGTGGACCCGCACGGTGGCCTGGGGGTTGAACCGACGGGCCGCCGAGTGGGTTCGCTGGAGGATCTCCGTCGCCCAGGCCGTGAACTCGAGCCGCACCGGGTCATCGTACGAACCGCGGCGCCTGTAAGCTCGGCCGTCGTCTTCGATCATGAGTGTCACCACGCGCGAGCTCCGGCTGGTCGGCGCGGGCGGAGAGCCGGTCGATCTCGTTCGAACCCTGAACTCGCACGGCTTCGTCGACCTCCCCCCGATGAAGCCGGATCCGAACTACCGTGCGACCGAGCTCACCGTGCGGACGCGGCGAGGGAAACCGCGCCGCGTCCGCATCGAGTCCGGCCGTCGTGGTTACGCAAGACTCTCGATCCTCGGGCCGGCCTCGTCGAACGGCGTCGCCGACGACGTCACCGACGCTGTCCGCTACGTCCTCCGGCTCGACGCCGACCTCTCTTCGTTCTACGCGGCGGCCGCCGACGACGAGCAGCTGTCGTGGGTGACGACGGGAGCGGGGCGAATGGTGCGGAGCGCAAGCGTGTTCGAGGACGTCGTGAAGACCATCTGCACGACGAACTGCACGTGGTCAGCGACGGTTCGCATGGTCCACGCGATCGTCGCCAATCTCGGCGAGCCGGCCCCAGGCGCCCCGCCTAACACTCCTTGGGGCCGCGCGTTCCCCACGCCCGAGGCGATGGCCGAGGCCGGCACGGGCTTCTACCGCGATGTCGCACGCGCGGGCTATCGCGGCGCCTACCTCGAGTCGCTCGCCCGGTCGGTCGCCGCCGGCGAGGTCGACGTGGAATGGTTCGGCCGCGCGTCGGCGGACGAGCTCGACGACGAGGAGCTCGAGCGCCGGCTGCTTGCCCTCCCCGGCGTCGGTCCGTACGCGGCCGCCCACATCATGATGACCCTCGGCAGGTATCACCGGTTGATCCTCGACTCGTGGACGCGGCCGACCTACGTGAAGCGGGCGGGCCGCAAGGCGGCGACGGACGCGGCGATACAGCGGCGGTTCCGCCGGTATGGACCGTACGCGGGGCTCGCGTTCTGGATGTTCCTGACTCGCGACTGGGTGAACGAGGCGTAACTAACCGGTCCTTGTCCGGCGTTGCGCGCCGCCGCATACTTCCCGCGGTCCACCATGATCGTGGTGAAGGATCCCGTCTTGAGCGAGCCCTTATGGCCTTTCGTCCGCGCGCACGCAACATCTGGGCGTCCCTGCGAGCCGAGCGCCGAACGCTCCGGCAGGGTCTGGTCGCGCTCGCCCTGTCGACGGTCGCGTCGTTTGTCGCCGGCCTGACGCTCGGCGCGATCACCGACACGCTGTCGCTGCTCCCCGGCCTGCTCGTCCTGATCCCTGCTTCGGTCGGCATGCGGGGAACGATCTTCGGGGCGATGGCGG